>JAISQH010000456.1 GCA_031274385.1 Planctomycetaceae bacterium
CCCCCCCCCCCCCCCCCCCCCCACCCCCACACCACCACCCGCCCCCCCCCGCGGCGGGGGGCCTGTCTGGATAAAATTAAGACAAGCCTTTACGCTTGTTGAACTTCTTGTAGTGATTGCGATTATCGGTGTTTTAATCGCACTTCTGTTACCAGCTGTCCAAGCCGCTCGTGAAGCAGCAAGACGTTCTCAATGTACAAACCATCTGAAACAGATGGGACTTGCGGTTCACGGCTTTCAACAATTTCAAAAAGGTCTTCCTCCAATAGCGATTGCTGATCGGCGTGTTACGTTTTTTGGTCAACTCTATTCTTATACAGAGCAACAGAATTTAACTGAAATTCTGGGGAGAGACCCGCTTACGTGGGATAATTGGTGGTCTGGTTCCAATATGAACGACGAACTCCGAAAGGGATTCGGTTCTGTTACCTATATGAAATGTCCCTCCCGTCGGAGTGGTGTTTGTATCGCCGAAAAAGGAGATCAAACAGTTAATGCGAGTAGCGATCAAGTGGCTCCGGGACCACAGGGAGATTATGCGGTTGTAATGAACATACGTGAATCGCGTTATGCCTCCAGTGATTGGAACTACAATATTGCCTACATTTCACATACCAGTCCAACCAGTACAAACGATATCGCGATGCACTATGGTCCAATCCGTGTCGGAATAACTCTATCGCCAGGTGTCAGTGGTTGGGAAGCGGCTTGGAGACCTCGTGATACCATGTCTTGGTGGCGAGATGGAACCAGTAATCAAATTGTTGTTGGTGAAAAACATATTCATCCTGATAAATTGGGTAAATGTTTTTTTCCGACAAACGAAATAATGGCACAACATTCCGGTGATTGTTCCTATCTAATGTCACAAGCCAGTCACGGAGCAGCACCTTATAGCCGCGATGTTCAATACAACGGTGGTCTCACTGCACCAATGGTACGGGAAATTCGAAGGATGAACGATAATGCCGGTTCACAAGGAGTTACTTCTGGGTTCGGTAGCTGGCATACCGGAATCTGCAACTTCCTCATCGGAGACGGTGCTGTTCGGGCTTTGGGTGTTACAACAAGTACGGAAATTTTACGACGGTTAGCCGACGTGAGTGACGGAGAATCTGTTTTTCTCCCATAATCAGTTACGATATTTCCTGTAATCTTTCTTGTTTTAGATGTTTGTTTTGTTTGTCTGTGAATATTTTTATTGTAGTTTCAATATTATGGAGGTTTCCCATGTTAACGACACAAAAACAGAAAATGCCGGTATTTTATCAACTTCACGCTTTTACCCTTGTTGAACTGTTGGTGGTTATTGCTATCATTGGCGTTTTGATTGCGATGTTACTTCCCGCTGTTCAAATGGCACGCGAAGCGGCGCGGCAAATGCAATGTACAAATCACCTTAAACAGATCGGTCTTGCTGCTCACCATTTTCACGATGCACGAAACGGTCTTCCGCCGCTTGCAGTTGGTGGTTCCATCAACGGGACACTACAAAGTGGTCGAGCAACAGTCTTTCCCCTTCTTTTTCCTTTTTTGGAACAAACCACTCTTTTTGAAAAAATTAATTCACAAAATAACGGTGACCTGATGACGGGAACGGATAATTTTTGGAGAAGTTTGGACGAAGATGAGCAGAAAGCGTTTGGTTCCGTTCCAGTGATGCGGTGTCCAACGCGACGCGGCGGTGGCTCTCAAATTACCGCAGATGACGGAACCGCACAAAGCGGAGCACAATTAGGTCCACGAGGCGACTATGTTGCTGTTCTTTCAATGCCTCATTACGAACAACCACCGACAGGGGCGGGAATGCAAACGGCATCCGGAAATTATTATTACAATATCGAATGTCACCGAGACCCGACCAATGCGGTTCAAATTAATTTTCATTACGGTCCGTTCAGAGTTGCCTTATTGGCAACAGACGGTATCCTCTCATCGTGGGAACCCCGTGATACCATGTCAAGGATGTTGGACGGTACAAGTAATCAACTTCTGTTTGGTGAAAAACATATTAAACCTGAATTCTTTGAGGTTTGTAAGTTCAATGGTACTTTAAGCGAATCGGAGAAACAAAAAGTTTGTGCTGATTGTTCTTATATGACAACAACCAGTGGTTATGCGTGTTCTTCCTACATGCGAAGCGGATGTCAATATTACAACAACGGTAGTTTTGGTTCAACTCCGACAGTTCCTATTGCCCGAATGAATGAAGGGACAGACTCTGCGATGCACCAAGGATTCGGAAGTTGGCATCCCGGTTCTTGTAACTTTGTCTATGGAGATGGATCGGTAACTTCACTCTCCGTCGTTATCACGAGACGAATTATGTACTGCCTCGCAACGGTTGATGATGGAATCGTTATCGAAGTGCCTGATTAAGGCGTACTCAAAATTCGGATTATATGTTTGGTTGGCAACACCGCTTGAATTTCAATGAACCGAATGTTATACTATTATCCATTGAAATTTTCGGTATTCATGAAACAGCACCAAAAAACATAGAATTACAAAAATTTTACGTTCAAATTATTAATTCCACCCCAATGGAGCAAAACTATGACACTCATTAAAAAAACATGCTTCTTTCTTTTTCTCTTCCTTTTTTTCGTAACCACTGCTTTGGCGCAGGTTGAAATTGTGCAGCAATGGAACTTTGACAAGGACAGGGAACATTGGAACGGAGTCAATCATCTCAAAGAAGTTCAACTCAAAGACGGAATTTACCGGGTTGCGGCATCGGGAAACGATCCGTTTTTTACGGCAAACGGACTCGATTTCGCAACAACAACGTCGCAGGCGTTGGAATTTCGTTACCGGACAAACGGCGGCGGACACGGTGAACTTTATTTCACCAACACAACAGAAGGGCAATACGGCGGTTTTTCGCCAAAGAAAAAGGTTGATTGGAATGTTCTCGGCGACGAACAATGGCACACTGTACGGATTTTCCCCGCATGGAACAGCGAAAAGAAAATCGTTAAACTGCGAATTGATTTTCCTAATCTTTCGTCGAATGATTACGGTAACGTATTTTACGAACTGGACTGGATTCGTGTTGTCGATCTGAATTTCAGTAAGGCTACCGAAGTCAAACCGGTTTGGGATTTTACCAAACCGCAAGATAAAAATCATTGGAAATCTTATGACAATAGCAAGATTGATGTAACAACAAACGGTCTGATGATTGGCAACGGGATCGAAAGTGAACCGATGACGGTTGACATCGACGAATACGGCGGTTGGATTTCGCTTGAAATGGCGGTGGATCGCGGCAAAACCGGAACTCTGACATTTTACGGCGATTCCGGTCAGGCAACAGTGGTCAATTTTCCGCTCAAAACGGATGGTCAAAATCATTGGTACAATATTGACGGTTTGAACGGTTCCGCAGCGCAGGGGAAAATCCATCTTATTCAGTTGACCGTCAGCGATGTCCCCGAAGCCAAAGCAACACTCAAGCAATTACTTGTTTCCGATGCTCCGCAAGGTTCGGCGGAAGTTGAAATTGAACAGGTTTATCAATCCGAAGCGATTAACCGTACCGGAAAACCATCGCCGTTGGCAATTCGTTTTCGTAACAGCGGCGGACAAACGGCACAAGGAATCAAAATCAAACTGCAACTTCCCGCCGGAATGAAAATTGTTTCGCCGCCGGGTTGGGAAACACTGCCCGATTTGAAACCATTTGAAACAAAAACGTACTACATTGATCTTTTGGCATCGCAGCCGTTTGACGGTAAAATTGTTTCGGAATTTTCCGGTTCCGGTGCTCCGAACGATTCTGTGACAAGTTTGGTTCGCATTGAAAAAAATCCGAATCTTCCCAAAGCCAATTACGTACCGAAACCGAAACCCGTTAAGAGCGATTACGAGATTGGTGCTTTGTATTATCCTGGTTGGGGCAAAATGAATTCGTGGGCGAAAATTTATAACACTTACCCGGAACGTAAACCGGTTCTCGGTTGGTACGACGAAGGCAACCCGGAAGTGATTGATTGGCAAATCAAATGGTCAGTCGAAAACGGGATTCAATATTATCTTGTTGATTGGTATTGGCACAAAGGTCCTCAGCGCAACGATCATTGGATCAAAGGATTTCAAAAGGCGAGGTACAAGTCGATGTTCAAATGGGCAATGATGTGGGCGAATCACAACGGTGTCGGCAGTCACAGCGAGGACGATCAGCGGGCTGTTACAAAATTCTGGATCGAAAATTATTTCAACACGCCGGAATATTACACGAAAAACGGCAAACCGGTTGTTATGATTTGGAGTCCGCAGAATATGGACAACGATATTGCAACAATAGAACGTGCCAAAGGCAAGGAATTGAAAAAAGGCGAAGGCGTTAAACGGCTTCTTGATCTTTCAAATGAAATGGCGAAAGCCGCCGGATATAAGGGAATTTATTTTATTGCGATGAAGTGGCCCGAAGCCTCCACTTCGGTGAGTGATATTCAATGGCTTGCTGATGCCGGTTTCGAGATGACTTCGATTTATCATTTTATGCATCACGGCGGTAAAGCCAAAAATCCGTTACGATTTGACTTTGATCTTGTTGTTGAGGCGAGTTTGCCGTATTGGGAAGCCCGGCACAAAACGGGAATTTTGCCCTTTTTGCCGAATCTTTCGACGGGTTGGGATTCGAGACCCTGGCATGGTTACAAGCAAACCTACATTGAAAACCGAACCGTTGAAGGTTTCCGAAAAATTTGTAACGATTACAAAAAATTTGCCGAAAAGACCGGCATCAAGAGTTTGGTGTTGGCTCCGACCAATGAATGGGGCGAAGGTTCCTACGCCGAACCGAACGCCGAGTTTGGTTTTGGAATGTTTGAAACGGTTCGTGAAACATTTTGTAACAAACCTGCGGAAGGCTGGTCATTGAATTATGCGCCGAGCGATGTTGGTCTTGGTTCGTACGATTTTCCGCCGTTAGAAATCAACCGAACCGCTTGGGATTTCCAAGACGGAGCGCAAGGTTGGGACGTTTTGATGGGAATTAAAAGTTTCAAGGCGGAAAACGGTAAAATGACCTTTGAATCAACCAATCATGATCCGGCACTTTTGACCAATTTGGATCGGATTCCGGCGGATGATTGGAAGCGGCTTGTTGTTCGGATGAAGGTTACGGAAACAGGTTCGAATGACCGGGCGCAACTGTTTTGGTCAACCGTAACAAGTCCCGTTTCCGAAACGAATAGTTTGAGTATTCCTGTTACGGCGGACGGTCAATTTCATGATTACGTTTTTGATCTGCAATTGAAAAAGAATTGGCGGCGGTTGATTACAAGTTTACGTTTTGATCCCGTCAACTCCGCCGGGAAAAAAATCGAAATCGAATCCATCAAATTTGAATAATCGTTGCATCTTAGAATTCAGGCAAGGTAGGCAACCTTGTTCCGTAACTATTTACCAAATGTTTCGGAGAAAGGCTGCCTACCTATCTTATTGAAAACACCGCCAAATGGTAACAGTTCACGGTTATTTTTCCTAATGGTCAGAGATTGGTATTGTATTGATTTGGCAGAAACGTTATTTTACGCACATGCATAAGGACATAATAATTAAAGAGCAGGCGGAGTTGATTAACGAACAGGCAGAGTTGATCGAACAACTTCAATCGCAAATTGTTGCGCTTGAATCATACGACCAATACAAAACCTAAAATCGGCGTACAAAAAGGTCACGAACAACATACTCGTCCACTATTTCCACCCGAACAAGTTGACCGAATTATTGCACTCAAACTTGAAACGTGTCCCACATGCGGCGGCAAGTTAAACTTGTCATCTGACCCTCCCCAAGTATTTCAACAAGCCGAACTTGTTCCCAAACCGTATATCGTTACCGAATGCCTACTTAAAAAGCCGTTGCCACATGTCCTACAAAACGTTACAACATTTTTTCAGTGACGTGCTTTCGATCAATGTATCAACGGGATTTTTGGTAAAACAGATTAGTAAATGTAGTGATGCTCTTGATATAACGTACAACAAAATGTTAGAA
>JAISQH010000559.1 GCA_031274385.1 Planctomycetaceae bacterium
ATGGTATTCCTACCGGCACTTATAAAGTTTTCATTACGTTTGCATCGGTTCCGGACAAAAATTTTGTCCCTTCGCCTAATGAACCGGACGCCATGAACTATATCAGTTTAATCGCGGAGCCATACGCTTCTGCTGAAAAAACGCCTTTGATCTGCGAAATTACCGGAAGCGGTGCACAACACTTTACGGTTGAACCTCCTTTGAAATAGACTCAAGATAACGTACTCATTTCTTAAAAAAGCAAATAAATACAATAAAAATTTGCTTCATACTTGAATATCGTCAAGCGAATTATATTGTTTGAACGGTCGCTAATTCCGTGTCATAAAATAAAATACCGTACGACGCAACATCTCAATCAGTACAAACGTAAACCATTAAAAAACAAAATAAACTGTTACTTTTATTCTTGTTCGTAGATTTTGTACGTTGGCAGCCATGGTTTGTTTCCGTCTTTTTCACGGAGGAATTTTGCGTTGACGGATTGAAGCCATTGATCATGTTCTTTTGCCAGTTGTATTGTTTTTTCCGGTTCTTTTTCTGCAAGATCGTTTTTTTCAGACGGATCGTTTTTGAGATTGTACAATTGAACGCGTCCATCTTCGTAACGCCGAATGAATTTCCAATCTCCCTTGCGAATCGCACCACCGGGGAACGCTCCGTAATGCGGATAATGCCAATATAATGTATCACGTTTCGGCGGTTCATTTCCGTCCAGAATCGGCTTGAGTGAAACACCGTCGAGATGTTGTGACGGTTTCAGCGGTAATCCGGCAAGCTCAAGGAGTGTCGGATAAAAATCGTTCGTAATCACCGGAACGTCCGAAATTCCCGCACGCCCCTTCGGAAGCCGAATAATAAACGGAACACGATGTCCACCCTCATAAAGCCAACCCTTGCCGGCACGTAACGGAATATTTGATGTTGAATTTTCAGCCAACCCGCCATTATCGGACACAAAACAAATAATCGTATTGTCAAGCAAGTTCTCTTTTTGAAGCTTGTCCAACACCTTGCCAATTGCCGTATCCATCGATTCAACCATCGCCGCATAAACCGGATGAGATTGGATTTGACGTATCAAACGCGGTTTACCGTTGGGGCGAAGTTCGTTTTCCTCAATCGCGGTCGGGTCTTGTTCACCGGGCAAGTTAAGCCGCTTGGCTTTGTCACGATATTTGTCGATGAGTTTTTCCGGTGCTTGAAGCGGCGTGTGAACCTGATAAAACGCAAAATAAAGAAGAAACGGCGAGTCTTTTATCGTTTCAATTTGTTTGACGGCTTCTTCGGTTAAACGTTCGGTCAAAAACTCTCCCTCAGGTCCGTCGGGAAGACGGGGATTATCGTACGGAGAAAAATATCTGCCCTTGCCGTCCTTACCGGGAGTCCGACCGGGGTTGCCCTTGTTACAACCGCCAATGTTGACATCGAACCCTTGTTTTTCGGGCCAAAATTCTTCTGTTGGACCGAGATGCCATTTGCCGACATACGCCGTTTTGTAACCCGCTTCTTTGAACGCTTCCGCAAGCGTTACTTCATTCAAATCAAGCCGATCATGATACTCCGCGCCCTTAAATGTTGCGGAATCATTGGCTCCGAACCAATTCGTACAGGCATTTCGTGCCGGATATTTGCCGGTCATAATACTAAACCGTGTCGGACTGCAAACACAGCAAGCAGTATAACCGTTCGTAAATCGGATTCCTTCTTTGGCAATACGGTCAACATTCGGAGTTTCATAAAACGTGTTCGGATTGTACGCGCCAATGTCCATCACGCCAAGATCGTCCACCAAAAAGAAAACAACATTGGGTCTGTCCGCTCCAAATAACGTTGCAGAAACAAAAAACAGAACACTCACACAAAATAATCGAAAATACATAAAAGTTAATTGGGTTAAGTTGGTTAATAGGTTAATTTGATTAATGGGTTAATTTTTATCGAACAATTTCATCCGGTTTTTTAACGAGCGTTAATGTTGTTTTGAACGGTTCATTGTCAAGAACCTCGATTTCAAACGGTGACAGTTTATCGTTCGAATAAATCGGATTGACGTAGTAAATCAACTCAGCATCAACACTGACCAATGCGTTGGGCGGAGTTTTCGGAGTTCCCAATGTCTTGTCAAATCCTTCATTTTTTGACACGAGAACACGAAATTTTCCCGCCGGAGCACCTGAATACCGGGCGTTGACGGAAATATTGACAATCCCATTCGCATCGGTCTTGCCGATAATTGCCCAAGGAACAGATGTTTCTGTTGCAACAAGCCGCACCGAAGCATCGGCAAGCGGTGTTCCGTCGATGTTGAAAATGGTAATCTCACACGGCATCAACTTAGGCAGTCCGGCAGGACGATGTTCTTTGTTACAGCCGGACAATCCGATGAACAAAACAAGGAATGAAATGGTAACAATTCGTAACATATTAATACTGATAAGTTTTAGAGTTTTGAATGATTTTGAATGATTTTCGAACGAAATCAAGGAGCATTTTTTGTTTCGCCTCCTGCAATTGTTCCGAGCGCACCCCAAACACCATACGGTGACTCGCCGCCTTTAATTGGAACTTTGGCACTTAAATCTCCGGTATCGATATTTTCCGTAACAAATCGAACGGAACCATCGCCAAAACCAACTAAAACACCGCCGACATGAAAACTGGAAGCGGCATGAATGGAACGTTGATTTCGCCGTCCCCCCCAATTCGCCTCATTGGCATCGGTAATACAATTCGGAGCGTTTGGCGGTAAAATAGTTGCAAAACCGGTAATATAAGGGATCGGAGCTCCCCATGAAAGACCGGCAAACAAAGCGGGTGATAAACTACTCGTATCGTAAAATCCGCTTGGTGCGGTCAACAAACAGGCAGAAGGATTGTAGGCAGAACTGGAAGTATCTAAACTGACACCGCTAACAATATTCTTTGCCGCGGCTGCCGCATCCGCAACAGAGGCAGCTTTTGCCAGTGTTCTTGTATCATTTGTTGCAATAACATGTTCTGACAAAGCAACCGTATTACTCGTCCCGTCCAGAATAGAAGTAAATGTACGATAGACAATTCCTGTTTTTGTTAATTCGAACTTAAAAAAACCGCGAGCGTTCCCGAAAGAATCACGAAGATTCCATTTCTGCGTGTCGTTGAGACCGCCGGAATTATCGCTAATAATATCGGGCCAATCGCCATGCGAATAAACGTAATTACATCGTCCGAATTGATTTGCCGTCTTGTTTTTTCCGTTCGGGTCGGAAGGGCATAAAAAGGTTGAAACAGGAGTACACCAGATACCACGACTAGATGTTGCACCGGGACCGTTAATGATATTGTTCATAAAGGTATCATTCTGTGCGTTATTGGCACGAATTGAGTTTCGGCACTGTTCGTAAAGTGAAATCTGTTCAATATACGTCAATATCGAATAGTGGATACCGGCGTTGGAAAAAATGTTACCTTCTGGATTAACAAAAGGATTTATTGTCGGAAACGCTTGGTGGGTGTCGTGATAGTTGTGCAGAGCCAGCGCGAGTTGTTTCGATTGGTTCGAACACTGCATTCTCCGCGCGGCTTCTCTGGCTTGTTGAACTGCCGGCAAAAGTAATGCGATCAAAACACCAATAATCGCAATGACCACAAGAAGTTCAACCAGCGTAAATGCCAACTTACGTACCCCCCCCCCCCTTCCCTATTTTAACGGTCAGCGTTTTTTTCGTAATTTTTGTAGTAACTTTTTTTGTAACAGTGATTGTCATTGTCAAGTCTCCTTTGAGTTTTTTTGTTTTTGAAATATTCGGCAAGATGCCGCAATATTTGTTATGCAAGATTCATGCCATACACAAATTGCGGTCAAAACGGCTTTTTCAATCAGAAATCCGTGATATATGCTGGCGAAGCCGTGAAATATCACGGGTTGGTTAGGAAATATGATGGGCAACCATCATATATTATGGAATGTTGTCAAAGATAAATGGGGTAAGTCTGTCTTCAGTTGTCAACATTACTTATGAATTATTACTCATGAATTTCGGTTGTCTTTTATATGCGGCGTCATAGACTGCCAAGATGTTTTCGGGGGGAACATCCGGTTGAAAAAGATGAGCCGGTGCCAGAATGTAACCTCCGTTCTCGCCAAGAATGTCACAATATCTTTTGACTCCGGTTCGGACTTCTTCGATTGTTCCCTGCGGAAGGAGATACTGCATATCAATTCCTCCGTGAAAACAAAGTTGATTGCCGAATTCTGTTTTGAGTTTTTCCGGTTCCATGCCCGGCACGGGTTGAAGCGGGTCAAGAACGTCAATACCACATTCAATCAAACCGGAAATAAACGTCTGAATATTGCCGCAACTATGATACAAAACTTTCGCCCCAAGCGAATGAATATGATCGCACATCTCCTTAATATACGGCGCAACAAACTGTTGGAACATCTTTTTTGAAATCAACGCTCCTTTTTGACTGCCCAAATCACTGATCAGAAGGAACAAATCAATTCGTCCGTTGGTTGTTTCCATCGCGCGGGTGTAATCTTCTTTGTAGAAATCAGTGAACTTCCGTGAAAGAAAATGCGCCCACTCCGGTTGTTCGTACATATCCACGAACATATTTTGGAGACCACGCACCAACGAAGGGCGTTGCCAAACATCGGCAAAACCGTAAAGCAATGCCCGTTCGTTCCATTGTTGGCATTGCTCGTTGAGTCCAGAGTAGTCGAAATCATCAGGAGTGGGCCACTCGAAACGGAGGAGTTCTTCCAAGTTTTTTGCTTCGGCTAAGGCTCCGGTGGTGTCTTCACGCATTGGTCCCCAGTTGGTTTGACGATAAAGATATTGTTCGCCCCAAAAGTTACGGAACCAACCGTTTTCAAGTTTTTTTTCCGGCGGAGTAACCGGTTCCAGCATCCGAATATCAATATCGAGATCATCAAGCAACCGGTTCCGATCATGATGTTGAACATATTCGAAAAGCCGGTTCCATGTCGGCGGTTCCGCCCAAAAATTACGCGGAACCCGATCCGGTTGTTCGTGACGCAACGCAGTTAAAACTCGTTCTCGTGAATTTATTGTCATAAAATAACAATTGGTTTTTGTTTTTTACAGGTTGGAAACGTGGAAACGCAAGTCGATTGAGGATAAAAGATTTGTCTCTGATTGTCAAGTTTTTCTGTCAAATTGTTTTCCGTTTCGGGCGGTTCATTTGTTGGCAGTCATTACGTGTTTTCTTTTTGTGCGGCTTCATGGTAAAATATCCGACTTAGTGAATAGTGAATAGTTTCGCAAGCGATATTTACTATCAAACGGTTTGAACGACGCTTGTGAATATTATCAACTAATAACTATTCACTAATAACGTCTCAATAATAACAATAACAAATTTACTGATTATTTCATTTTTTGTGGGGAACATTTATTATAATCCCCAATTGTCAGAACGATGATTAACTGTTTGGCTGTGATTTTATTTTTTACAGTCAATCAGTGTTAATCATTAAATTAGTTTAATCAAAGTTCAGACAACCTTCCATTAACTTCCTGTGAATGATTCCCCAATATATGGAATCATTCCATTTTTTCTTTTGATTTATTTGTTCCTGTTTTTTTGAACCTATGATTTCAGTTGCCCAATTTCTTGATTTGTTACGCCGCAGCGGTTTGGTTGATTCGGTGAAACTCGACGAGGCGTTGGCGTCGATTGAATCGGAAGCGGCGGAATCGCAACTCGATGATGTACAATATATTGCTTCGTCATTGGTGAAGCGTTATCTGTTGACCGTCTGGCAGGCAAAGCAACTCCTGAAAAAACGTTATAAGGGCTTTTTTCTCCGGCAATACAAAATTTTGGGACATCTTGGTTCCGGCGGCATGAGTTCCGTGTATCTTGCGGAACACACGTTGATGCAACGCCGGGTGGCGGTCAAGGTTTTGCCGCGAAAACGGCTTGAAAAGTCAATCTATCTGGAACGTTTTGTTCGTGAAGCCCAAGCCATCGCGTCACTCGACCATCCCAATATTATCCGCGCTTACGATATTGATCATGAAGGCGATGTTCATTATATCGTTATGGAATATTTTCCGGGCGAAAACTTGCAGAAGATTGTTGAAAAAGAAGGGAAAATGGAGTTGGTACGAATCGTCAACATTTTACGGCAAACAGCCGATGCGTTGGCTCATTCGCATGAAGTGGGCGTGATTCACCGCGATGTGAAACCGGGCAATATTCTCGTCAATACGCAAGGTGATGTCAAGATTCTTGATTTGGGTCTTGCTTTGTTGGACGAACGGCTTTACGAAGGACGCATCACGCATATTCAGGAAGACACGATTCTTGGCACGGCGGATTATTTGGCACCGGAACAGGCGTTGGACAGTCACCGGGTTGATGCCAGAGCGGATATTTATTCATTGGGCGGCGTTTTGTATTTTTGCCTGACCGGTCATCCGCCGTTTCCCGATGGTTCCGTGTCAAAACGCCTCTTAGCCCACCAACAAAAAGAACCGCCAAGTATTCTTCTTGACCGCCGCGATACACCCGAAGACCTCGTTCATCTTTGCCAAAAGATGATGTCCAAGCAACCCGAAAATCGCCAACAATCCGCAATGGAGGTTGCACATGATCTTGAAAACTGGCTTATCAAACACGGTTATGCGGAACCGCCGGAGCCGTCTTATGAAGCGGCGAACAATGAATTGTCGCGGTCGGCTTTTTCGGCGTTTCCCGCGTCGAAAACCGGAGCCAAAACAGGGAACAAACTTTCCAATTCAACAGCCATGCGGATTGTCGGTCAGGGAAAACTGTTGCAAATTCTGCACCAGATGGACGCACAGGATGCTCGGAAAAGTCATGCCGAAACGGCGGGACATGATTCGGATTTTTCGATTCTGGGCGAGGAGGTCAACATTAATCTTTTGGATTCGATTCATGGTTCGAGCATGTTTTCGCGAACCGGCAACTCCGCTTCGGGTCAATCGTCGGTTGGTAGCCAAGTTGGTGATCCGATTTTCCATGTTCTTAACGAAATCGAAAGAGAACGTTCACGCTTACGCCGTCAAAACGCCGTCCCATCCGCCTCCAAATCGCCAACCCCAACAACACTCACCAAAACATCAGAACCAAAACCATCAGAGCCAAAACCATTGGAATCAAAACAAGGAATGGATGCTTGGTATCGTCATGTTCCGGTTTGGTTCTGGACATTGTTCCTTTCCGGTTACGCCGCCGCCATCTTCCTCGCAGGAATCCTCGTAACTCTGCTCGTTTTTCTCGGAACAAAAAATTAATCGGAAATCTCTTATACTCTTTGTACTTGAGTTTTCGGTTTTAGATTCACGCAGGCAATAAGGCTTGAGGCAGCAGGCGTTTGAAAAGTAAGCCTAAACGTAACACGTGAAAGCGAATTTTAATGTGTAAAAAATATATGAGAAAACTCTCATCCTAATTTAACAACATACTTGATATCATGTTGAAGTAACTGTCTATTTTAATTTGCTCGCGGAGACGCAAAGAGGATTTGCGGTGATCTTTTGAACTAAAACAATTCCGTAAAAAACTCCGAAGGAGTTGACTTTGGATAACCCCGTGCAAACGAAGTGCAGCACGGGGTAAGTGTACAAAAAAAACGAGAACTCCGTAGGAGTTCAATAAAAG
>JAISQH010000586.1 GCA_031274385.1 Planctomycetaceae bacterium
CCTCTTTTTCATTTGTCTAACCTTTGTAAATTATCCAATATTACAGGCAAATGTTAATTTACATGTGACTGAATGTTAAAATAAATAGTTTTTAAAAACAAAATAGACAGTTACGTGCCGTTGTCCTGATGAAGGCAAAATAGAGAATACGGTACAAAAATGTAACGTATTCACCATAAATTCAATACCGAATACCAAAATCGGTACAAAAAATCACCATTCTTGACAAAAAACAAGACAAACTAATTTAAAAAACAAAAAATCCTTCGCAAAAATGCGTTTTTAGAAGTTCCCTGTAGGCAAGGTAGGCTGCCTACCATTCGGCAAATGCTTGAAAAACAACGACTTTCGCCTTAAGTTAATACGGATGGGGGTAATCCCTTGCGGTTGTCCCGAACGATCACCAATTCAGGGCGACCGCAAGGAGGGCGACCGCAAGGGTCGCCCCTACGAGTCAATTGTTCCTACTTTGTCTGAACAGGATTTTTTGGATTAAGAAGATGATTAGGATAGTCTGCCGGAAAGAACATCGAATTATCAGTTTTTTCCAACAGATTATCCTACCAATTTTATCAATCCGAAAAATCCTGTTCAGATAATATTGACCATGTTGCTTTTGTTCGGGAATTGGTTATACTGTGTGTTTAATTTCCGCTTCCTTTTCATTAATTGATTGATTTCATTGATTCCAATTTATTTCCGGTTGCAGTCCCGTGATAATAAGTCAGTGAACCGTTGCAAATGACGAAACGTTGGATTTTCATACTGTTTCGGCTGCTTTGATTATGGATAAAATTATTATTGATCGATATTTGTGTGTTCGTTGCGGGCAATGTATCGGTGCTTGTCCAGCCCGCTTGTTCTGCCGCCCAACGGTCAATGACTATCCCGCAACCATCGAAAATGCCGACGAATATTGTATTTCGTGTCATCATTGTCTTGCGGTTTGCCCCGTTCAGGCAATCTCTGTTGCCGAAACCAATGGGAGTATGTGTCTCGATTTCGCCAAAGAAAGTATCCCGCGTTTTGAACATATCGCCACACTCGCCCGAATGAGACGTTCCATCCGTCATTACTCCGATAAACCATTGGAAAAACAAGTTATCGAACAATTACTGGATGTTGTCCGTTGGGCTCCTTCGGCAAAAAACGGATTGCCGGTCAAATGGCTCGTTATTAATAACCGAAACAAAGTTCTGGAATTGGAAAAACTCGTCGCACAATGGGTTCAGTCCCAACCGCAGACAGCAAGAATGCGCGAAGCACAGGAACAAAACGGCATCTTTCGCGGAGCACCATGCGTCATCGCCGCCTACACCGACGCCAACGCCATTTGGCCCGCAGTCGATACGGCAATTGCCGTCGAAACGCTTGATCTTTGCGCTGCCGCAATGCGGCTCGGAACCTGTTGGGCTGGATTTTTTATCTTAGCCTCACAAAATGAACCCGAAATCAACCATTGGCTCGGTCTTAGCAAAACAGAAACAGTTCATGGTGCCTTGATGATCGGCTATGTCGGTGACGAAGCCTATCGGCGAATCCCCTATCGACCCGAACTGGAATTACGATGGATTTGATTTGGGGTTTGTGGTTTGTGGTTTGGGATTTTGTAAATGATAAATCAATGATGCTTTAATCCTCAATTGTCTGAACAAGATTTTTCGGATTGATAAAATTAATAGGATAGTTTTGTTGGAAAGAACTGACGATTCGATATTATTCACGACAGATTATCCTATCATCTTACCAATCCTGAAAGTCCTGTTCAGACAATAGGAATGATTGCTCTAACAACAAATAACTGACAACTGGCTACTGACTACTAACTTTAGGAGGGAAATATTCGTGTCCGGACATTCACATTGGGCTGGAATCAAACACAAAAAGGCGTTGGTTGATGCCAAGCGGGGCAAACTTTGGAGTAAGTTAGCAAAAGCAATTATTATTGCAGCAAAACTTGGCGGTGGTGATCCTGATGCCAATATTCGGCTTCGTGCGGCAATTGACGAAGCCAAAGCGGTAAGCCTGCCCAAAGAAAATATCGCACGGGCAATCAAACGCGGAACCGGTGAATTGGGCACCGAACAACTGGACGAGTTGATTTACGAAGGTTACGGACCCGGCGGAGTCGCGATTTTAGCCGAAGCAGTGACCGATAACCGCAATCGTACCGCCCCCGAAATCAAAAAAATTTTCGAAGTCTGCGGCGGTAAACTCGGAACAACTGGTTGTGTTGCGTGGAATTTTGAGAAGAAAGGTTTTTTTGTTATTCCCAAAACGATTCCTAAAAAAGGAATGTTAACGGAAGAAGTTGTCATGGAGTTGGCGTTGGAAGCCGGAGCGGACGATGTTCAAGAGACGGACGACGGATTTGAGATTACCTGTTTGCCGGAGTCCTACGAATCGGTGTCGAACGCCTTGCAAAAAGCCGGAATCGAACCGGAAGAATCACAGTTGAGCCTGTTGCCGAAAGATACGGCGGAAATCTCCGACGCCGATACCGCCGCCAAAGTCCTTAAACTCATGGAATTGCTCGACGATCACGACGATATTCAAAAAGTTTCCTCCAATTTCAATATCTCCGAAGAAATCATGACTCAGTTGGAATCGTAATCGGTATAAAAAAACAAGGACAACAAAACCAATGAGCGAAAAACCACAAATTGTTTTCCAAGTCACGGATCGTTTTACTAGTCAAAAACCCCGTCTCCAATAATGAACGTTCCCAATATATTAACGTTATTCCGTGTTTTTTTTTGCGTTAGCGGTATTCTTTTTTACTGCGACAAAGGATTATGATTTTTGTCTGTTATTCTTTGTTCTTGCGGCGTTGACTGATTTTCTGGATGGGTGGTGGGCGAGGAAGTTCAAACAGATTACCATATTCGGACGAATTATGGATCCGTTTGCGGACAAGTTTTTGATTTGCGGAGTTTTCGTTTGTCTTATTGCCATTCCCGAACTGACTTCCGATGCGGCGGGTTATCCGGCGTGGTTGATGCTTCAACCTTGGATGGTGGTGGTGATTCTCGGACGCGAACTTCTTGTCACCTCTCTTCGGGCGGTTGTCGAATCATCCGGCGGTGATTTTTCCGCCAAGTGGATTGGTAAATGGAAAATGGCGTTTCAATGTGTTGCGGTGATTGCTTGTTTTCTTTATCTTGCGGGCGGTGCCGAACGGGTCATTCCAACCCATCAAGGTAATTTGACAACCAACGAAGTTCTTATCAGTGATTTTTTCCGACCGGATGCGGCGGCGGTGATGGAGTCCAATTCGGTATTTGCCGGAATTTGTGATTCTGGTTTCGGTACAAAATATTGGCGCAATGTTGTTTTTTACACGATGCTTGTTTCACTTTGGTTAACGGTTGCCATTACGTTTGTTTCCGGTCTTGATTACAGTATTAACGCAGCGCGTATGATTCGCAAAAAAGTGGAAAACGAAACGCCGCCCGGAAAAGGTTAACGCCGGACATTGCCCAACTCATCTCACGCATCCCCAACTTATTTCCGGCTTCTTTTTTTCTTGTCCGCCAACATTCTAAATAACTTCCATGCTTCCGTTTGAAGAATACATTGAACAGGCATTTTTTTTTGAGGCGTTTCGCACACGTTTGGAGGACGGGATTTCGACGCAGGAGTTTTTAACCTCAATCCGAAACGAATTACTCGCAACAACACAATTACCGTTGGCGATTGATTTTCTTTTAACGGACATGAAACACACGGGGGTTTTATCGGCGGCGATGCAACGGATCGGACATTATTTTACGCCGTTTCAGGCGTTTGTTATTGCGGAGAGCGAACGCGAAGACGGCAAATTTGATTTCCGCATTGCTCTTGAGATTTTGGCTCACGAGGTCAAATACCGCAGTGAAAATCCGCCGATTCAGGGGCTTTTCTTTTACCAATTTGAAACACTTTGCCGCAACCGACTTGGTTATGATCGTGGGTTGGAGGTTCTGATGCAGGATGATCTTTACAATGACGATTGGAAGTCGTGGCTTGGTATTTTGCGTCGTCAGATTGGTTTGGTTGATTTAGCCGACATGATTTTTTACCGAAGTGAATTTTACAAACAGAAAAACAACGAAACGGAAGTTGTTGTATTATTTGGGGAGCGGGAGGGGCGTATTGCGTTTGCAACACGAAAACGTGATCCCATGTATCTTTTTTCGGCGTTATCCCGTCATCTTGGTTATCCGAGTGTTCCCCGTCCCAAACGTGCTGTGGAAGAGGAGAATTTGGTTCCGGTTTTGCAACGCCGAATCGAACATCTGGAAAACAGACTCCAACTAATCGAAGAAGAATTACGAGGCGGAATCAATCTCAACCGCTATTTCGTTCGGTAATCTTAGTTAGCGACGGAGGCTTGCCCCCGAAATGATTGGTTCTTTTCATACGCTGGCGTCAACAGAAAAGTTGCTGGCAGATTTTATGAAACAAATATCAAATCGCAATGACCGCGGCAAACCTTATTCCGATTCGGAAATGGGGATTCGTGTTGGTAAAATAGTGAACAAATATCATGTTGCGAAATATTTTGTTATCGAAATCAAGAACGGTCAATTTTCGTTTCATCGCAATTCCGAATCAATTCAACGTGAGTCAGAACTGGATGGTTTGTACGTGATTCGCACGAATGTTCCGCTGGAGCATGTGGTGCGGGATTACAAGCGGCTAGCGGATGTGGAGAAGAGTTTTCGTACAATAAAAACGACCATGCTCCAGATTCGTCCGATTTATCATCGGGCTGCGGATCGGGTGCGTGCGCATTTTTTGATTTGTATGTTGTCGTATTATGTGGTGTGGCATTTGCGAATCGCGTGGCGGGAGTTTCTTTTTTGTGACGAGAACATTGAGGAAACGCGGGCAAATCGTAACCCGGTTGAAACGGCAAAACCGAACAGTCATTTAAAAGCCAAAAAAGCGAATTACAAGAAAATCAAATCAACACCAAGTAACAACTGCGAGACTCGGATTGAGAGTTTTTCATCAATTATGAGTGAGCTTTCGAAAATTGTTAGGAATCAATGTTGTGT
>JAISQH010000070.1 GCA_031274385.1 Planctomycetaceae bacterium
AATTGCTGCTGTCATGCAAGAACATCAGGCGGAACCCGCTAAACGTATTGCTCAGAGGTGTTTGGCGGACGAATTTACCAAACTGGTTCACGGGGACGAAGGGTTGGGAATTGCACGGAAAGCAACCGAAATCTTTTTCGGCGGCGAAATTTCCGCACTGAATGACGCGCAACTCGGTTCGATTTTTGCGGATGTACCAAGTAAAGAGTTGGCACGTCATCATCTTCAAGACGGCGTACCGTTTGCCGATCTTCTTGTTGAATCCGGTCTTTCCGTTTCAAAAAGCGATGCACGGCGTACGATTCAGCAAGGCGGAGCGTACATTAACAACCGGCAAATCAAAGAGGTGGAAACCAAACTCGGTCTCGAACACCTTGCCGGTGAAAGTATTATGGTTGTTCGTACCGGAAAGAAAAAATATGCTCTTTTACGTTTCAAATAGTTTTGTTGCTAGCAAAGTCGTAAAGAAAAATTTTCTGTTCTTCTTTTATTTTTTACTGATTGCTTCGGATTTTGTGTGAGATTTACGTTTGAAAGGAAAGTTCCGTTTTATCTGACCCTTTCAGGGTATTTTGATAAAATAAATCCACAATGGGAAGACTCCACAAAATCCGAAATAATCAGCAAAATTCACTTCCCACTCCCCACTTCCCACTCCCCACATATTATGAGTTTATTTGAGAAGGATAAATTTTTTTCCTTTATTTTTCGTTTCTTGCTTTTTGTTCTGATTGCCGGAATTGGAGTTGCGGCTGATTTAGTGACGAAGAGCCGGGTCTTTCAGGCACTCGGAATGCCGGGAACATTTCGCCAAATCGAAGAACCGGAACTCATCGGAATTTATTGGGTCTGGAAAGATGTCTTGGGACTCCAAACAAGTCTGAACGAAGGCGCCCTGTTCGGAATGGGACAAGGACAAATCTTTTGGCTTGCGTTTCTTTCGGTTGTTTTCCTGATCGGAATTTTTATCTGGGTCATTCATTCCGCATGGAAAAGCCGGTTCCTCCTCACAACACTGGGACTAATTGTTGCCGGAATTATCGGCAATCTCTATGACCGGCTCGGTTGGCACGGCTTGATCTGGAACAATGGCGAACCGGTTTATGCAGTTCGTGATTGGATTCTTGTCATGCTTGGTTCTTATCCTTGGCCCAATTTCAATATTGCCGATTCCATGCTTGTTTGCGGGGCATTTCTTCTGGCGTTCCATTCTTTTTTTATCAACGACGCGGCGGCAATTCCTGTTGAACGGGCGGCAGATCATTCAATATCGCAACAATCAACATCGCAACAATCACAACATTCGACATCGCAACCCTCCACTTCAAAGCCTCTTGCTCAACAGGAAAAATGATGATTCCGCCTTCTCCGCTTTGTTTGGGGCGGCTTAAAATTCAGTTTCCTGTGATTCAAGCGGCGTTAAGCGGTTATTCTGACGCTCCGATGCGGAAAATGGCACGCCGGTTTGGTGCTGAGTTCACGCTTTGCGAAGTCATGCTTGATCAATTCGTGATTGCCGTTTCAAAGCGGAAATCGAGGTTGTACTTTGCGGAGTCCGACGACCACCCGGTCGGCGCGCAACTCATGGGCAATGAACCGGAACAGTTTGTGCGTGCCGCCGAACGCTTGATTGGTGAAGGATTTGATTTGATTGATCTGAATTTTGCGTGTCCGGTTAAAAAAGTTCTTGGTCGCGGTCGCGGCGGTTTTTTGCTGAATCATCCCGAAACGGCGTTAAAAATTGTCGAAGCCGTTCGCCGCAAGATGCCTGATTCCGTTCCGTTGACAATCAAACTTCGCAAGGGTTTTGACGATTCGTGTGACAGTCGGGACAAATTTTTTGAAATTCTTAACGGCAGCGTTGATCTTGGCGTTTGCGGCGTAACAGTTCACGGTCGAACGGTTCGCCAACGATATGAAGGAACAAGCGATTGGGATTTCATCAAATCGGTGAAGCGGCATTTATGTGAACGAAACCGTTCTGAAATTGCCGTTATTGGAAGCGGCGATCTTTTCACGCCGGAAATTTGCCTAAAACGATTCACGGAAAGCGGAGTGGACGGACTTGCTTTGGCACGGGGAACGATTGGCAATCCTTGGCTTTTCCGCGATGTTTCGGCGTTATTACGGGGACAGCCCAAACCGGAACCGCCGACACTGAGTGAACAACGAGACGTTTTGGCGGAACATTTCCGGCTTGCCGTAGAACTTTACGGCGAACACCGCGCCGCAACAACAATGCGGGCGTTCGGTGTTAAATATTGCCTGCTGCATCCCGAAACAGAAAAAATCCGCCAAGCCTTCGTCAAAGTTAAAACCGCTTCCGATTGGTACCACGTGCTTGATCTGTACGTCTCCCAAGCAAATCTACAGAATAAACGAAAAATTCCTGATAATTTCGTTTTTTGTGGGGAATGATTTTTGAGGTATTCCGAGATTCGCCCCGCAAGGGGCAACATAACCTAGCCCACCGCAACGCGGTGGGTTACGATTTTTCCAGTATCCATCGCCCTGAAAGGGCAGAATAGGAAAGAGATTTTTATTTTATTATTTTATATTGCCCTTTCAGGGCGTTGTTGATGGGGATTCTCAGACCCACCGCGTTGCGGTGGGCTGGGTTATCACGCCCTTTCAGGGTAGGATATTTTGTCCCTTGTTTGGTGTTACGCGAAACGGTGGTGGGTTTCTTCAATGAAGATCAAATCCGAAATAGTTTTTGGCATTGTTATAACAAATATTCTGTACCATGCCGCCAATCAGATCAAAATCGTTCGGAAGAAGACCATCGTGCATCTCCTGTCCAAGCAGATTGCACAAAATGCGGCGGAAATATTCGTGTCTTGTGTACGATAAAAACGAACGGCTGTCCGTCAACATGCCGACAAATTGCGACAATAAACCTAGATTCGAAAGCGCATTGAGTTGTTTTTCCATGCCGTCCTTTTGATCAAGGAACCACCAACCGCTGCCGAATTGCATTTTGCCCGGCGTTTTTCCGTCCTGAAAATTGCCGATCATTGTCGCCAACATCTCATTCGACGCCGGATTCAAATTATAGATAATCGTTTTCGGTAACTTTTCTTCACGGTCAAGATGATCGAAAAATCGGGAGAGATTATTGGCAAAATTCGTATCATCAATCGAATCGAAACCGGAATCGGCTCCGAGTTTTTTGAAATACCGCGAATTATTGTTGCGAATTGCCCCGATGTGAAGTTGCATTGTCCAGCCTTTTTCGGCATTCATTTTAGCAATATGGTGCAAAACAGCGGACTGTATGTGAGTCACTTGATTTTTCATGTGATACCGAACATTCCCGCTTTTCGTATCACATTTACCATCTCGTAATTTTAGAAAACTCTGAGCGGCTTTTCGATCATGAGGTTGATAATCAAATGTACTAAAACCGTGATCGGACAATCGGCAACCATTTTCGTGAAAGAAATCATGCCGTTTTTTCAGGGCTTCCAATAAATCATCAAACGTCTTAATGGTAATCCCTGCTGCTGCCCCTAATCTATCGAGATAATCATTATAAGTATTGAAATTGACATTATCAGGCATTGCTTTATCGGGACGAAAAGTCGGCAGAACTTGAATATCGAACGATTGATCGGTTGCGATTTTTCGGTGAAATTCGAGCGAGTCCGCCGGATCATCGGTTGTGCAGACGAGTTTGACATTCATTTGTTGCATAATGCCGCGAGCGGAAAATTCCGGTTGTTGAAGTTTGGCGTTGGCTTCGTCCCAAATACTTTTTGCCGTGTCGGAATTGAGCAGCCGATCCGCAATACCAAACGGACGTTTGAGTTCGAGATGCGTCCAGTGATAAAGCGGATTTCGCAACGTTTTTGGTGTTGTTTCCGCCCATTTTTCAAATTTTTCCCAATCGGAGGCTTGCCCCGTAACAAAATGCTCGTCAACTCCGGCGGCGCGCAACGCCCGCCATTTATAATGATCTCCGGCAAGCCAAATCTGTGTCAGATTCGCAAAACGCCGGTCATCAGCAACCTCACGCGGCGGTAAATGGCAATGATAATCAATAATCGGCATCGACTCCGCATAATCATGATAAAGCCGAATCGCCGCACTCGTTTGAAGCAGAAAATTTTCAGTAATAAACATTTTGTAATTTTTAGTTTTTTCAGAACTTTTTGAGATTTTAGTGTTAAAAATTAAAATGAAACAGATTACTTTGTGTACTGTTTCGACGGGTTACACCGGATTTCGTAACTGTCTATTTTGTTTTTAATGATTGATGTTTTGGTAAATTATTTTAGTCAATTATTTTAGTCAATTATTTTAGTCAATTGTTTTGGTATTGAATTAAAAACAACTCCGAAGGAGTTTCATTTTGATAACCCCGTGCAAGCTTGCGCAGCACGGGGTAAGTAAAATCCC
>JAISQH010000074.1 GCA_031274385.1 Planctomycetaceae bacterium
AAACAAAAAATAAACGTAAATCCCTACCACAAAAGATGACAGCGGCATTAGGGCGTTGCCCGACGCTATGATATGTTACCCCTTCAGGGTATGGATAAAATCCACAACGGGAAAACTCCACAAAATCTGCAATCATCAGTTATTTTACAATTCCTTACGACGAGGCGGCAAGATTACGGAGTACGGTTTGCAGGATACCGCCGTTCAGATAATATTGCAATTCGACAGGCGTGTCGATACGAACCTTGACACGAAACTCCGTTTCACTAAACAAGTTTGCTTTCACTTCCCGCTCCGCCTTGACGGTAATCTCGCTGCCCGGCACAAAATCCTTGCCAATTTCAGGAATGGTAAATTCTTCTTCGCCGGTCAGATTTAACGATTGCCATGTTGCTCCGTGTACAAATTCTAAAGGCAAAACGCCCATTCCGACAAGATTGCCGCGATGAATCCGTTCATAACCTGCCGCAAGAACCGCCTTAACCCCCAGTAACGCCGTTCCTTTTGCCGCCCAATCCCGACTACTGCCGGTTCCGTATTCCGCTCCGGCTAACACAATCAACGGCGTTGCCGTTTTCTGATATTGAAGAGCCGCTTCATAAACCGGCAGAATCTGTCCGGTCGGAAAATGTTTTGTAACGCCCCCCTCTGTGCCCGGCGTCAACAGGTTCCGAATCCGAATGTTGGCAAACGTTCCCCGCGTCATAATCCGGTCATTGCCGCGCCGCGAACCGTAACTGTTGAAACTCGCCGCCTGAACTCCCGCCGCAATCAGGAATTTACCCGCCGGTGAATCCGCCTTAATCGAACCGGCAGGAGAAATATGGTCAGTCGTCACCGAATCACCCAACGCAATAAGACAACGCGCCCGCTCAATTGACGGAATCCGCGCCGGAGGAACAAGCGTCATGTCCGACAAGAACGGCGGCTCCTGAATGTACGTACTCGATAAGTCCCATCGGAAAAGCTTCGAGGACTCGTTGGGAATCGCGTTCCATTCCTTGTTGGAATCAAAGACGTTTTGATAATTTTGACGGTAAATTTCAGGGTCAACCGCCAACCGCACCGCTTCCGCAATTTCCTCCTCCGTCGGAAAAATGTCACGCAGAAAAACCGGCGTTCCATCTGAGGCGTTGCCCAAAGGCTCGGTTGTCAGGTCAAGATCAATATGACCCGCCAAAGCGTAAGCAACCACCAACGGCGGACTTGCCAAATAATTTGCCTTGACAAACGGATTGATTCGACCTTCAAAATTCCGGTTGCCGCTCAGAACGGCAGCCGCAACAAGATTGCCCTCGACAACCGCCTTCTCAACCTGCGGCGGTAACGAACCGCTGTTGCCAATGCAAGTCATGCAGCCGTAGCCGACAACATGAAACCCCAACGTGTTCAACGGTTCATTCAAACCGGCTTTAATCAAATAGTCGGCAACAACCCGCGATCCCGGCGCAAGACTCGTTTTCACAAAACGCGGCGTGCGAAGCCCTTTTTCAACCGCCTTTTTGGCAAGCAAACCCGCCGCAATCATCAAACCCGGATTGCTCGTGTTCGTGCAACTCGTAATCGACGCAATCACAACAACCCCATGACGAACCGCAATACTGATTGTCGAATTGTCTTTATTGGTCGGGTCTTCGTTGACCGGATAAACAACCAGCCCCGTTTTGTCCGCTTCGGAAGAGGACAATCCAAAACCGCGTTCCTTGACCGGAGCCGTCAACGCGGCCGCAAAATTTTCACGCATCGCGGAAAGAACCACCCGGTCTTGCGGTCTTTTGGGTCCAGCCAAACTTGCCTGAACTGTCGAAAGATCAAGCGTTAAAACTTTGGAATAGTTCGGCGCCGGTTGATCCGGCGAGTTAAAAAGGAATTGCTCTTTGCAATAGGCTTCGACAACTTCAACATGTTGCGCATCGCGTCCGGTTTCACGAAGGAACCGGAGTGTCTGGTCATCAACAGGGAAAAATCCCATCGTTGCCCCGTATTCGGGAGCCATGTTCGCAAGAACGGCACGATCCGCCAACGGCATTGCGAACACGCCGGAACCGAAGTATTCAACAAATTTTCCGACAACGCCTTCTTTTCGCAGCAATTCCGTCACCGTCAAGACCAAATCGGTTGCCGTGACTCCGGGTTGCAGCGAACCGGTTAATTCAAAGCCGACGACTTGCGGGGCAAGCATGTAATAGGGTTGACCGAGCATAACGGCTTCCGCTTCAATACCGCCAACGCCCCAACCCAACACGCCAAGACCGTTAATCATCACCGTGTGCGAATCGGTTCCAAGCACCGAATCAGGGTACAACAAACAATCCGAGCCATTTTGTTGAAACGATTGATGTACCACATCCGCCAGAAATTCGAGATTGACCTGATGAATGATCCCGACCGAAGGCGGGACAACCCGGAAATTACTAAGCGTTTGCTGCGCCCAACGGAGCAATGCGTAACGTTCGGCGTTTCGGTGAAACTCCAGATCGGTGTTTTTCGCCAAAGCATTGCGGCTGCCGTAAAAATCGGTCTGGATCGAATGGTCAATCACCAAGTCAACCGGAATCGACGGATTAATTTTGTCCGGGTCACCGCCAAGCCGTTTCATCGCGGAACGCATTGCGGCAAGATCAACAACCGCCGGAACCCCCGTAAAATCCTGAAGCAAGACACGAGCCGGCTTAAATGGAATTTCGATAGGATTCAAAACCGACTCCGGCATCCAACCCGCCAGATTTTGAATATCCTGTTCGGTAATCTGAAAACCATCACAGTGACGAAGCACCGATTCGAGTAAAATCCGAATCGAAAAAGGAATTGCCGAAAGATCAATACCAAGCGACGTAAGAGCATGATAACCAAACGTCCTGCCGCCAAGCGTGAAAGTTTTGTAAGAACGCATCGTGTTAAAATAAGAAAATAAGGGGAGCAGATTTGAAGCAAACGGAGTTAGTTGTTCCTTGATTGTGTTTTATCGTTTATTGATGAGCGACAGGATTTCCGCCCTGCTGGACGAATCTTTGAGAAATCTGCCGCGTAATGCGGAGGTGATGCAGATTGAACCCGGTTTTTTCACGCCGCGCACCGTCATGCAGGTGTGTTCGGCTTCAACCACCACCGCAACCGCTCTTGCCTTGAGTTGGCGATAGAGAAGTTCCGCAATCTCCTCCGTCATGCGTTCCTGAACTTGCGGACGATGCGAAATTACCTCCACCACTCGCGCCAACTTGCTAAGACCAATCACCCGACCATCAGGAATATAACCAATATGAACTTTGCCCATAAACGGCATCAAATGATGTTCACAAGTGCTATTAAAACTAATGTCCCGAACCAGAACAATTTCATTATAATTTTCCTTGAAAAATTTTTGAGTATGCACACTCGGATCGTCATGCAAACCGCTGAAAAATTCCTCGTACATTCGGGCGACCCGTTGCGGAGTTTCCAACAATCCCTCCCGATCCGGGTTTTCTCCGATAGCAATCAGAATCTCCCGAACTGCTTTCGCAATTCGTGCCGTGTCAATTTGGGATTGGGGCGTCATCTCAACCTCCTTCTCTTCCTGAAAATCAGATTCACCATCTTTTCTAAAACTCATTCTATTATCTATTTGTATTTTAGTTTTCCGGTTTCATCCAATCGGGAACACGTTGGATATTTTGGGCTCGGTCAACAAAGGCAAGAGTAATATGTCCGACGGCAAGCACTTCGGAATCGCGTACGATTTGATGTTCGTATTCGAGTTTGACGCGGGTGATTCGTTTAAGGGTTGTTCGGACGGTCAGCAGGTCGTCGTATTTGGCAGGTTTGCGGTAGGAACATTCCGCCTTGACAACAACCCCAAAAAGACCGGATTCCTCAACCTCCCGATACGAATAACCACAACTCCGCAGTAATTCCGTGCGACCAACTTCGAAAAATGTAAAATAGTTACCGTGATAGAGAAAGCCCATCTGATCGACTTCTTTGTATCGAACCCGGACTTGAAAATCATGTGTCAATGGAGAAGGCGTTGGGGGAATATCCATAAAATTACAGAGCAAATTCTTGTTTATTCCCACTCCAAAGAGCCTTCGGACTCCGAAATCAGTAATGGGATTGATCTTTTTAACAACATGGTAACTGCTACATTCACAATGATTTTACCTTGAAAAAGGACTTTTTCAAGGTCGTGCCGTCGGAATGTCAGTCGATTCGCAACATTCAAAATGAGATTTTCTTCCGCACAAAAACACCAAGAATCAAACGGATATACTCTTTTCACTTGAATTTTCGGTTTTATTTTAGAATGACCCTTGGAGTCAAAAAGAAATAAGAAACGTTTTTATTTCCAACCTTTTAGTTCGTTTCGTTCTTTTCGTTTCTCAAAAAAAGGAGAAATCAAATTTTATTGCGGAGTGAGTATAATGTTCGTTTTTAACGCGATTTTTAACCGCCGTAACGATTAAACCAGGCACGTTGTTCGAACGAATTTTTCGTGTTTGGTTTTCCCGGCGTTTCCGGTACACCAAGCGGCAAAAGAATTCGAACTTCTTTTTCTTTCGGCACGCTGAGAATTTCGGCGATTTTTGTTGCGATTTCACCTCGAATGGCTCCGTCAATCCAGACGGTTGCGTAACCGAGAGCCGTAATGGCAAGCAGCATATTTTGGGTTGCCGCAGCACAATCTTCAACAAAAAACGAAAGATTGCCATAAGCCGGAGTTTTGTCACAGACACAAACAATCATGGCTTGTGCGGTTTTACAAACTTGTTTTCCGCCGACAACTTTGGTAATTGCCTGAATCGTTGCCGGGTCATCGACGATCACAAACGAAACCGATTGCGCATTGCAACCGGTTGGAGCGTCAATGCCGGTCTGAACAATTTTGTACAGATCTTCTTTGGGAATTTTCTTATCGAGAAACCCGCCCCGATAACTGTGACGTTTTGAAATTGTTTCAAATAGTTCCATTTTAGTGAATAGTGAATAGTGAATAGTGAAATAATGAATTGGTAAATCATTAAAACATTAACGGTAATTTCATTTACGAATTTTCAATTTACGAATTCTCAATTTTCAATTATTAAGGAGTCCATTCTTTTTTTGGTTTTGGTTCGATTTTGTTTGCTGATTTTATATTTCGGATTTCTTGTTCTGTTTTTTGGACATCATTTTCGTTGCATAAAATCTCGAAACGCAATTCAAAGGTTCGGGATTCGCCCGGTTTTAAGTCGATGACGCGGTTATGTTTCTTTTCGAAAGAACGGTTATTGGGAAAGTTGACCGACGGTTCCAGACCGCAGACATAACCGTCGGTATTGGCAAGCCGGCTTTTCCAGAACGAAAAATAGGGAAAAGCGTTTCGGTTGAAGGCGAGAACAAGTCCCCGATTTTTAGTGGCATTAATGAGCAATGTCTTACACCAACCGTTTGAATCGGCACCGGGTTCAAAAAAGAAAACAACTTCTTCACTTCCCGGTGTTTCGGGACCGAGTTGATCCCATTCCGGCAGATTCTGTACAGCGGCTTCGGTTCTCGGAGCCATTCGCTCAAACGGAACCACAACACGGCTTCCCGGAGCGGCAAACGGTTGACCGGTATTAATATGATATAAAAGTTCCAGTTCCCCCGGTTCGGCGGAAAGATTGGTGATTGTGTCCCGAATCACAAATTGGCTGGAACCGGCGTAAGTGGTCAGAGAAGAATGTAACTCCAGTTTTTTGAAAAAGAGTTTTGCTTCAAGGACTTTTCCGCTAAGCGTTATTTCACCGGTTTCGCGGTTGACGGAGAGTTCAAGGTAATGTGCCGGAAGATTGGCAATACGTCCATGCAAGGGATATTGTAACGTTCCGTTGGCAAGAAACTCCGGCGACCCGTTGCTTTCCAGACCGCAACGAACCAACCATTCATCGAAACCTTCGAGCCAACCAAGTCCGCCCGGATCGTTAATCGGAACCCAGAACGGATGAACCGGTCCCGAAACCGGCGAATCCCATTTCAGTTCGACATCACCACACCGCACATTCCAAATTCCCATTCCCCGCGTTGGCAAAACAGTAAGCGAGAGTTGACCGTTATCGAGGTTGACCACATCGACATTGTCGGAAACTCCGCCGCGAAGCCGATGCTTCACAACCCGAATCGGAACCGTACCCTTTTTATCAGGTCGCCGAAGCAATTCCGAAAATTCAAAAAACTCCTGAAAAACGCCTTGCTTTGTGTCAAGCAACGTACAACGCAACGAGGATAACATGGAATCGGCTCCCCTTTAATTAATGGAATTGAATTGAATTGAATTATAGTTATTACCGCTTCATTCGGTAACATTCAAATTGATTGAAACAGATCAAAATATACCAAAGTGGAAAACTCTTTGCAACATACAGGCTTGAACACCTTGTTATACCACACAAGTCGCGTTAGCGACGAAGGCTTGCCCACGACGAGTTATGCGAGCGTATGAAAAGAATCGATCATTTCGGATGATACAACGGATGTTCCGTTTTGAGTCGGCACGACAATTGGTTGTAAGCATGAGTCCTTTTTAGGGTTTACGTCGAATTTTTAGTTTTTTCTTACTGTCCACAGTGTTGGCTTGCTTTGTTTTTCCGGCGGGGACGAACTCGGGGGCGTTGATATTCACAAGGCGGAATAACTCTGCGATCTCTTCACGAGGCGTCGGCACGCTGTTGATTGTTATGTTTTTTGATTCGTCATTTGGGGTTGGGAATTGGAGTTGAATTGTTCCCAACGTTTCCAATAACCTGATTCCCTCCTCCACCGTCAAATCC
>JAISQH010000076.1 GCA_031274385.1 Planctomycetaceae bacterium
TGTTAAAATAAATAGTTTTTAAAAACAAAATAGACAGTTACAGAAAAAACTAAAAATCGACGTAAACCCTAAAAAGGACTCATGCTTACAACCAATTATCGTGCCGACTCAAAACGGAACATCCGATTTAAGAAGATGAAACGGACAATAAACGGTTACGCGATTTTTTTAATCGGGGCAACATTTTTATTGTCTGAATTACTGAAATCCACCGGAATTGTCGAAGAGGGCGGATCGGCAAGATGGAGTTTTAATGATATTTTACGAGACCGCTTGAAAAACGTCAGCGTTTCGCCAAAGAAAAAAAGTCCGAATAACCGTCCGAAAAAAATCTGGAACGCCTTGATTTTCGGAAGATGCCGCCAAAAATCAATTCCAAACGATCCAAAATGTTTGCCTAACGCCGTAAATGTCGAATTTCGTCCAAACCAACGAAAATAGAGCCGTTCCACCTGAACTCCCCAAGTAAACGCGTTGGTTGCCGGAAGATAATTCGGTCGAACCGTAATCCGACACTCCTGATCAACCCTTGTTTGCCAATCTTGCTCCGAAACCGTCATCGCCGCATCAACATAAGAAATCTGAGGAATAAAACTCGTGTCAAACAAACCAATTTGTACCAACGCCTCTTTCCGAATAAAAACCGCAGAAATATGAGGAACAATCTTTTTTTGCGCCACTTCCGCCCATTGCGAACGCCGAATCGTTCGAAGAACTCCTTCCGGTTTATAACAAATTCCAAGAGAAAAAATCCGTTTCGATTTCCGGCGGTCATACACACACGGAATAACAATTCCTAATCCCGCTTGTTCAAATAATTGCAACGGACTTTGTACCCAGTTTGCCGAAACCTCTGTTCCCGGATAAAGAATGTGCAAAATGTCACCCTGCGACTGTTGAACTGCTTCATTCAGCACTTCCATCGGATTGGAAAGATGATCCAACGCAATAAAAACAGTACCTTCTGTTGCCGTGTTCCAAGGATCAGAATACGCCGTACCATTGGCGATCAGGACTTCCGTGCCTTCCGGTTTGTGAACAAGCACCGAAGCAAGCGTTTCTTCAAACGCTTCCGTTGGGGTGTCGCCTAAAAGAGGTATGATAACGGTTAAACGGGACACATTATATTTCCATGCAAACAAAGCCGTATTCCACCCGGCAACTAAAAACTCATATAAAACAGTTTTCGGAAAATCAACAAAGACTTCTTTACCCTGCTTTCCTATAATTCGTTTTTTTCGTCAACTCTTTAAGGTTCGGTCAATTTCCGCCAAATACTCCTGAATCGGCAACTTCTGCGGACAACTCTCCTCACACGAACCACATCGGACACAATTCACGGCTTGTTGGCTTTCAAGCATAGTCGCATAAAAAATCTTGCCCAGCATCGAATTTTTATCGGTTTCTAAGGTAACAGTATGGTTGTTGTAAATTTCAAAATTCAAGGGAATATCGACACCGGACGGACAGGGCATACAATACCGGCACTTAGTACATTTAATCGGCATTGATTGATTGTAAGCCTTTTGAAGTTCCAGAATAAACGCTTTTTCTTCCGGTTGAAGAGTTCCGGCAAAACCTTGATTTGCAATTTGAAGATTTTGCGTAACCTGTTCAAAAGAAGACATTCCGCTCAGAACAACGGTTGGCTCCGGTTGATCCCACAACCAACGAAATGCCAAATCGACCGGCTGAAAATTTTTGCCCTTTTCCGATTGGAACAATTCGCCCATCTTTCCGGCAGGTTTCGCCAAAACCCCGCCTAAAAGCGGTTCCATAATAATAATCGAAAGTCCTTTTTCAAAAGCATAACGGAGACCGCGCGCTCCCGCCTGAACCGTTTCGCCTGTGTAATTATATTGCAATTGGCAAAAATCCCAATGTTCGGACGAGTTGACGACTTCGACAAAAAAGTCGTAATCGTCATGAAATGAAAAACCGACATAATCAATCTCTCCCTTCTCTTTTTTTTCCAACGCCCAATCAATTAATTGGCAATCGAGACAGGTTTTCCAATAACTTCGTTTAAGGTTATGCAACAGATAAACGTCGATTTTTTCTGTTTTCAGATCGTGCCGCTGTTCATCGAAAATCCGGTCAGCGTCTTTTCGTGACTTGACATCCCAAACCGGCAATTTGGTCGCAATCATCACTTTTTCACGATAACCATCTTGCAAAATACGTCCCAAAATCGCTTCGGATTGACCGCTGAGATAGACTTTTGCGGTATCAACGTAATTGATTCCGGCGTCAATGGCATGGCGAATCATTCGGGCGGATTCTTTTTCATCCACCACTCCGTCCATTTTGCCGTTGTCGGTCGGAAGCCGCATACAACCAAAACCAAGTACGGAAACCTTTACTTTGTCCTTGTCCTTGCCATTCACGTTGTCTTTTCGTTTATCTTTGCCAAATTCTCTGTATTGCATGGTTGGAAAATATTTGAGTTTTGAAAAATTTTGGAATTTTTTCCTCCCGTTCAGAGGGTGGTGTGTAAAATAGGTAATTTGTCATCAATGCCCGCCAAAAATAAAAGTCCAATTGGTAGAGGTCAAAGCCTAACAACCAAAACGCAACTGTTTCTCTTCGAGTATCAATCGAACAGGATAATACAGGAAAACGTCAATGTATTTTACCTAAATTAACCAACACCCTGTGAACAGTAGGAAACTTTCCGAAAAAATTTAACGATTTTTGATGCGGGGCGATGGTCCGAAATAATTTCGTAATGTCCCGTAAAGTAACATCAAACAGCCAAAAGCAGTTAAAATCAAGGCAAAAATATCTCCGATTGTCATTTTATTGATCCTTTTGTGTTGGTTTTTCCGGAAAGTTCGTTAAACATTGAACGGCAAAAAAAGAATGAAAAAACGGCAAATATCAATGAATATGCCGTAATTTTACTCTCTGAAAAAACATTGGGTAAGAGGGAAAAAGCATAAAGTGCGCTATAAATGATGATCGTCCCAATTGCCATACGGGTCTGAAATATTTTCCAACTTTTGTCAAAATCGACCGCATGCTCCAATTCAGTTAAACATGAAACATGTAATATCATGCCGAAAAATACTAATTCTGTTGCCGAAATCATTGATATATCGGCACTTTTGGAAAGAGACCATGCAATAAACCGAATAATCATCGGTAACGCCCCAATGAATACGGTATAAAATAACCAACGCGATTGATCGCCTAACATCACGCCTCCAAAAATTTCAGCGATAAAAAAACTGCCACCCGAAATATAACGCATTCAGAAATCTTTTTCAACCCACGAACTCAACCAAACGGGAATCTGACAAAAAAAATTAAATTTTTCCTCCCGTTCACAGGGGTGGTGTGTAAAATAGGTAATTTGTCGCCAATGCCCGTCAAAATAAAAGCCCAACTGGTGAGATCAAAACCTCGCAACCAAAACGCAACGGTTTCTTTTTGAGTATCAATCAAACTGGATAAGACTGGAAAACAATAACGTATTTTACCTAAATCAACAACCACCTGTGAACAGGAGGGAAAATTTTTGAAAAATGCCGTCAAATACTTCACCCCGTTTTTTAGCACAATGAAAAGCGAAAAACGATTTACAATATTTGTATTTTTCGTGAAATTTCGTGTGTTTCGTGGTTGTCCCCTGTTTTTAGAAGTTCCCTTTATTCTTTAACCCGTTCGATGTACTCACCGGTTCGGGTATCCACTTTAATTTTTTCACCGGTTTCGACGAAATTCGGGACAAGAATTTCGGCTCCGGTATCGACCTTAGCCGGTTTTGTTACGTTTGTGGCGGTGTTACCTCGCACGCCCGGTTCAGTGTATTCGACTGTCAGAATAACGTGGTTCGGCGGCGTAATACCAATTGGCGTGTTGTCGTGCAACATCATTTTACAAACCATGCCTTCTTTGAGATATTTCCACGCATCGTCCACCAATTCCGCCGACAATTCGTACTGCTCATACGATTCGTTGTCCATAAACGTGAATGAATGGGCGTCTTTGTAAAGATATTGGGCGTCGATTTCCGTAATATCCGCCGACTCCAATGTGTCACCGCTTTTGTAAGTCCGGTCAAGTACCGTGCCTTTTGTCAGATTGCGGAGTTTGCATTTATAAAGAGCCTGACCCTTGCCCGGTTTCACGAAATTACATTCGATCATAATATAAGGGTCGCCGTCAATTTGTACTTTAAGTCCTTTGCGAAAATCGCTCGTATTCACTGAAGCCATAAATGGGATTCCTTGATTGGGTGAAGTGATCAGGTTATACTTCGTTTATTGTGACTCATGTTAATTGGAAAAACGAATTAAGTCAAGCCGTTACGAATGTTGCGGAGCTTTGCCGGATGCTCGGATTGCCAACCGATTCGGGTTGCCAATCGGCGGCGAAGGAGTATCCGCTTTTCGTTCCCCGTTCGTTTGTCGGTCAAATGGAAAAAGGCAATTCCAACGATCCGCTTCTGTTGCAAGTTCTTCCGCGCCAAGATGAAATGATAATCGTTCCCGGATTTTCCTATGATCCGCTCCATGAATCGTCGAGCCATTTACAAAACAAATTGCCGGATCATTCACTGAACAAGTTATCGAATCATTCATCGTGCCGAATCCTGAAAAAATATGCCGGACGCGCCCTTCTGCTTGTTTCGATGAGTTGTGGAATTCATTGCCGGTTTTGCTTTCGCCGTTTTTTTCCGAAGCCGAATGGTTTCAATAAAAATGGTTCCAACGAAAGTGACGCCAACGAAAGTTGTTCCAATAATTTTGAACTCCTGCTTGAACCGATTCGCTCTGACCCAACAATTGAGGAAGTGATTCTGAGTGGCGGTGATCCGTTGTTGCTTGACGATTCGGAACTTGACCGACTGCTTCATTATATCATTAAAATTTCCCATGTTAAGAGGCTCAGAATCCATTCCCGGCTTCCTATTGTGTTACCAAAGCGTCTGACGCCTGAATTAATCAGAATATTTTCTCTTCCTTTCCCGATTTATCTTGTTTTACATATTAATCACCCAAACGAGTTGAGCCGTGAATTTTTGGATTGCCGTCAACTTTTACATGCACCGGTTATTTTGTCGCAAACGGTTTTATTAAAAGGAATTAATGATGATGTTGAGGTGTTGTATCAACTTTTTGATCGTTTGATTGACAATCGGATTGTGCCGTATTATTTGCATCAACTGGATCGGGTTCATGGTGCGGCTCATTTTGAGGTTTCTCAAGACAGGGGTTGCCGTTTGGTGGAACAACTTCGTCATCGCCTACCCGGTTACGCCATTCCTCAATATGTTCAGGAAATTCCCGGAATGAAAAATAAACAGTTTATAGTTTATAGTGAATAGTACTCTATCATGCCACAATATATTAAGTTTTGCTAGCAAAGGGCAACATTTTATGACAGGTTAGAGTATATAACGATTCAAAAAAATAATGCAAGTCCAATTACAGAACTTGGTACTACTCATTTTGAGTATAGTAATCCATTTTTACCTGTTACTTACACTTTGTTCAATCGTAATAATCCGGTTTGTGTGTTTCGTATTGTTCGATTTTTTTGTGTTATGTCGATTTTCGGAGTCAATTCCAACAGGACGGTTATTCGATAAATAACGCAGGCAGGGAAGGAGTCCCTGTGGTGCGTTTTCGGTCTCTTGCCAAGGATGGGAAGAGGCAACCGGAAATGTGTGCTGGTTGTTTTTCCGGTAAAACGGAAGCGGCAACCGCATCGTCGATCCAAACCAACCCATGCCGGAGACAGGGTTTGCTTCACCCTGAAAACTGGGTTTTTCTCCAAGTGGTTTCCCTTTTGGTTTCGATTTACGAACCTTTTTGCAAGGAAGACAAAGGATATTTGGTAACATGGACAGGAGGTTCGGGTTTTCCAATGGTTCCTTTCGTCCAATAGCACTGTTAAAAAGGATGCGCAGCATGAGGCTACGCATCCTTTTTTTTAATTCAGGAAGGTCTGGAAGGTCAAAACGAAAACGTTGAAATCGGGAAAAATAAAACAGAACGGTTCATCAAACCGGTTTATCTAAACGGAAAATTCAATATGATGTCATCAATCCACAAAGTCATTATTTCCGTCAATCCTAAAGCAGGGCGTTGCTCTCCGATGCTTCGTGCTGAAGAATTAAGCGGTCGGCTCAGGGAAAAAGGATTTGCGGTAGAACTTCTGACCGATCTTGATGAAGTAACGGAAAAAGCAAAAATATTTCACGCGGAAGGGCGTTTGCGGTCAGTTGTTGGAGTTGGCGGCGACGGCACGGCGGCAACGCTGGTGAATCGGACAGAACCGGGAACTCCTATTACATTGCTTGCTGCCGGTACCGCCAATCTGTTGGCAAAACATTTTCGGCTCGGTAAAAGCCCCAAACGGCTTGCGGAAATCATTGAAACCGGCAAAGTCCAGACTCTGGATGCCGGACGTGTTCATTTTTCCGACGCGGAACGGATTTTTCTCG
>JAISQH010000086.1 GCA_031274385.1 Planctomycetaceae bacterium
GATTGGAGTAATGATCTATTTTAATTCTTGTTGTATTCTACAATGAATTGTTACAAATGGTGAAATTTTGTTCTGAACCGCAAACGGTCAAATATTGATAATAATTGTTACGGTTTTACTTCAAACAGTAACAAACGATTTTCCGGTTTGTCAACATCTTCCGGTTTCGTATCGTGTTTCAATAAATAAATCGAAAATGCCTCCATCCGAACATTATTCCAAGCAAAGCGTTCTTGTTTAATTTCCTTCAGTTTATTGTCCAAGTCTTTCTTGAGTTCATAGATTTTATTGTCAATTACTTTTACTTGTTTCATTTCGTCTTGTAATTCTTTTATTTTCGTTTCCAATACAGTCCTCTTTTCCCTCTTTTCAGTAACGTGATCTGGTGTTAGGGCGAATTGTTCCGTTAAAGACCTAATTTGAGCAGATAAATTTTTTAGCTCAAATTCTATTTGACGCTGATTTTTCGGCGTTTGTTTTTTTAATTTATTTATTTGGTCTTCAATTTCTTTGGCTTTTTTCTGAAGAGGTTCTACGGAAGTCGGATAACTCTCGATTTTGACATTTAAGTTTTCTTCGCTGCTTTGTATAATGAAACTAAAATCCTCATGTACGTTTGGAGAATAACCAAGAGAAGAAAGTATTTTTCGAAATTTTTTATCAATTACGGAATGTTTTCCCTTGTTATCGACCCATTCATCAAAATCCAAAAGCATAGCGACATTATCTTTTTCATAAACAATAAATTCCTTTCCACCTTCTCCCTCTTGTTTCCAAAGAGCAAAAGAGTTGTCCGTTTTACCTTTTAATAAATTTTCAAAGTCCGCCTGAGTATATTTTGTTGGAGAAAGTAAGGCGATTTCTTTTGCTCCAATTCCTTTGATTTCTACTTTCAATTTTGCCAAAAGAATACGATTCAGTTCACGTCTTTTGTCACGATCCGCATTAATACCGCTCAGCCAGGATTGATCCCAGTCGAAATTCAAACCGTTCTCTTTTAATTCAATAGTGAGAATTGATTGTTCTATTTGTTTGTTTTGGTTGATGTAACCAGTTTCTGTCACATAACAAAATTCAACTCGATGATTTTCGTTTCTTAATTGAATTTTTTTCTCTTTGTCATCGTTATGCTCCAGTATAACAAAAGGCGTATAATTTATTGTAACTTCTTCTTTTATTTCCCAAAGAAATGCGGAGTCTGGCAGCGAAAATGCAAGACCATGAAAAGGCAACCCGCGATTTTCCCATACGTCCGGCAATTCTTGAAGTTGTTGTAGTAATTGTTCTTTTTCTGCTCTTTCGGCGGCGGGTTTCGCTTCGGCTTCTTTTTGTTCCTGTTCCGCTTTTTCGGCGGCGGCTTTCGCTTCTGCTTCTTTCCGTTTTTGTTCCGCTTTTTCGGCGGCGGCTTTTGCTTTGGCTTCTTTCCATACTTGTTCCGCTTTTTCGGCGGGGTCTTTCGCTTCGGCTTCTTCTTGTTCTTGTTCCACTCTTACGGCGGGGTCTTTTGGTTCGGCTTCTTTTTGTTCTTGTTCCGCTTTTTCGGCGGCGGTTTGTAATTTGGCAAGTTGCGATTGTCTGCTTGACGAGATTGCGAACGTGACGGATATTATTGTAATAATCAACATCAGAACGAGCAAAGTCATCAAACAACCGATAATAGTGTACAATAATTTAGGCTTTTCCGATAAGGATTGAATGAATGACCGTTTTGACGGCAACGGCACACTCACTCTTGCCGGAACAACAACCCGATTGGGCGTTTCTTTATGTTTCTGTGGTTCTTGAGTCATTGTTGTGTCAATATTGATAACGTTTGCGGGGCTTGCCCCGTGTTATTGGTTCACCTCAAATAATAATAAACGGTTTTCCGGTTTGTCAACATCTTTCGGTTTCGTATCGTGTTTTAATAAATAAATCGAAAATGTTTCAAGCCGAATATTCTTGCAAGTATTGAGTGCTTGTTCCCTTTTTTTCTCGTTTTTTTCCAATTCGTTCCGACGGATTTTTATGTCAAATTTGTTGTCAGTTATTTTCGTTTCCAATTCGGTTTTTTTGATCTGATTCGGTTCATTATTGATTTGTTCTTGTAAGTTTTTTATCTCATTTTCTTTTGTTTCAATTTCTTGTTCCAATTCTCTTTTTTGTTCCAAGTCATTTTCTGATTTTTTCGGAACAACATCATATTTGATTTTCCAGTTTGCATTGTGTTGTAATACCATATTGTATTCCTCATTCACGTGGGGAGCGTAACAAAAAGTAGAAGAAGGTTTCCGAAAATTTTTAGATTTCGATACGAAATTTGCTTCATTGCCATTGAACCACTCATCAAAATCCAAAAGCATCTCGGCAATATCTGTATCATCAACAATAAATTCCCTTCCACCTTCTTCCTCACGTTTCCAAAGAGTAAAATATTGGTCACTATCTTTTAATAAATTTTCAAATTTCCCCTGATTATATTTTGTTGGAGAAAGTAAGTTGATTTCTTTTGTTGTTTCAATTCCTTCGATTTCAACATTTACATTTAATTTTGCCAAAAGCAAACGATTCAGTTTACGTCTTATGTTAATATCAGTATTTGTACCTACCAGATAGGACTGATCCCAGTCGAAATTCAAACCGTTCTCTTTTAATTCAATCGTGAGAATCGTTTTCGGTCTCGGATTTCCGTTACTACCGAGTTCCTCAAGATAAAATTCAATTCGATACTGTTTGTAACTTCTTTGAATTATCTGATTTTGAATTGTCTGAGCCGTTTTAATAAAAGGCGTATAATTTATTGTAACATGTTCCTTTATTTCCCAAAGAAACGCGGAGCCTTTCAGCGGCGAAAATGCAAGATCATGAGAAGAACCCGACAGCCCGCAATTTTCCCAAACATTCGGCAATTCTTGAAGTTTTTGAAATTTTTGAAGTAATTGTTCTTTTTTTTCTTTTGCTTTTTCTTTTTGTTCGATTTTGTTAGCGGCGGTTTGTAATTGGGCAAGTTGAGATTGTGTTTCTTGAACGTCGGATTGTAATTCAAGAAGTTGAGATTGTGTTTTGTTAATAGCGGTTTGTAACTCCGTTTCCAGTTGCGATTGTGCCTTTTTAACGGCGTTTTGTAATTCCGATTTATGTTGAGATTGTGCGCCTTTAACAGCGTTTTGTAATTCGTTACGTAAAGATTGTGTGTCTTTAACAATGTTTTGTAATTCGTTACGTAAATATTGTGTGTCTTTATAATGAAGCGCAGTCACGCCGGCGAGACCAAGAACAACGAGACAGGCGATCACGAGAACGGCAATCCAATGAAACCGATTTTGCCGAAACCGATCCAAGTCTGATTCTTCAAGCAGTGCGAATCGGGACAAAATGTCTTGTTCGAATGGCGACGGCACCGGTACACTCACTCTCGCCGGAACCGCAATCGGTGTTGCTTTCTGTTTCCGTGATTTTTCTGTTACATCCGGCGGCGTATCGCGTTGCGGTTCGGTCGCGTTGCGGGCATCTTCGACATATTTGCCGCTTGGCTCTTCAGTCGGAGGCGTACGAAAATCAATAACCAGCGTTTTCTGCGCCAATCGGACAAACTCCATGACATCGCTGCCGTCTAAAAAACATTTGATTTGTATTTTGTTTGTTCCTTGTCCCGTCAGTTCCTGCGACTTCATAAAATACGTACTGAAAGTCGTTTTCCAACGAACTTCCGGCGGCAGCAACGCCAACGCCTCCGCCAACAACGGCAAGAGATTCATGCCGGGTTTGAAAATCAAACTGATCGGATCGCCCTTTTCCGCACGCTCCGCCACAACTCCGCCCCAACCGGCATCACCAAGTAATTGTTCCCACAAGGCACATTTTCGTACCGGAAACTCGATTTTCGGAAGCGGCGGGTCTTGCGGAAGTTCTTGGGACGGCTTGTCCCATTGGGTACGAAAAATTTCCGGTTGCAATAAAATCGCCGCCGGTCCGCATGAGAAGGAGTCCAAATCCGTGTTTTCAAAAATCAAATGATGAGCAATCCGGTTGCTTCGCCCGGAATAATCGTTACCGCAATCGGCAACTCGTGAAACAATATGCCGGTCAACCTCACTCGTTCGGCGAATCACATGCAAATACGCAACCGGATTTTGTAAATCGCCCGCCTTGAACAGGTGTTTGTAACCGCTCAGATTACTCACATCCGCCGCTAAATTGGGCGCCATACCGATTGTTTGCGCAACAACTCCAAATCCGCTGTTGCCGTCAAGACATTTTTGAGACGACGTGTTGATCAGTTCTTGAATCATGGTGGCGTCAATTAATAATTGATCTTAAAAAAGGAAAAAAGGGAAATCGGATAACGGTTATTAATCGTTCGTTTTTATTGTAGGGGCAATCCCTTGCGCTTGCCCCGAACCACTGACGATCCTACCAATTTTATCAATCCGAAAAATCGTGTTCAGACAATTAATAATAAGCGTTCGATAATGATCATCTTCACCGTTGGTAATATTACTTCACTTCAAACAATAACAATCGGTTCTCCGGTTTATCAACATCCGGTTTCGTATCGTGTTTCAATAAATAAATCGAAAATGCCTTAACATGAGCAGTTTCCCACTCACGTCGCTTTTGAGCAATTTCTTGTTGTTTTTCTTTCAGAACTCTATTACGTTCTTTTATTTGTGGTTCAATCTGATCTATTTTTTTTAACGTTTCTTTTAATATTGGTTCTTTGGCTTGCAAGGCTAATATCTTTTGCTTCTTCTCCTCAGGAGAAAGTGAAAGAGTTTCTTGCGTTTTTTTGATCTCATTTGGTAAATTCTTCAGATCAGATTCTATGCCTCTTCTGTTCTTGTAATCGATACCCGACTCTTTTGCTCCTCTTTCTAATTTCTTTATTTCTTCCTCAATTTCTTCGGCTTTTTTCTGAAGAGGTTCTACGGAAGTCGGATAACTCTCGATTTTGACATTTAAGTTTTCTTCGCTGCTTTGTATAATGAAACTAAAA
>JAISQH010000132.1 GCA_031274385.1 Planctomycetaceae bacterium
GTCTGGACGAAACGCCAATACCAGCGCAACGGAAATCAAAATGAGTCCGAGATTTTTCATTTCGTACCTCCCTTCTTGGTTTTGCTACCATCACGCCGCGCAACAAGTGCTTCGTTAATGCGAGAAATTCTGTCACATAAATAAGCGTCGGGAGTAATACCGAGATCGGTTTCCAATGCTTCAATGGTTATTGAGGTTGGCGGTGAGGTACTTTCCTGAACATTATTCGGAACAATCTCCGTTTCCGGTTTTCGCACAAAATAATCGAACAGTCTTTTCCAAACGGAATGATTGGTCGTTTTTTTGATTGAGTCCCGGATCATGGCAACAATCCAAAGGAACCCGCCAAGACCGGCAAGAATCATTTCGTCCGAAACAATTCTCATTAGTGTTCCGATTACCCGAATCCGCTCCCGATCAAGTTCCAACGCAAGCGGCGGTTCCGGCTCTGGAAGTGCTACCGGTCGAGAAAACACGATAAACAATAACGTTACTACAATGATAATTGTACCGAATCGCTCTTTCATTGATTCTTTTGTTCCTTCTGACGGTTTGCTTCTGCTGTCTTTTCCAAGTGGAAATACTCATAACGTTGACGTTCTCGCCCCATCAATTGGATGCGCAGAATATCAGACTCATTTTGTTCTGCATCAAACGGATCAAGCACTTCCCCATCCAGCTCCGTCAAACAAGCGAGGCAAGGTTGAAACGTCAATCGTCCACAGCGCGGACAACGCTCAAGCGGTCCCGTATGAAAATGACGAAATTCCTCTGCTTCGATATTATGTACTGTTTTTGCTCGCCGCGTGTTTCCTATCCCGGACATCAACCGAAACTCCTTATAAAACGTTACTGAAAATTTGTGAAGGCAAACAGCGAACAGCCCTTCGCTCACAACGCAAGGGAGAATACCATGAGAGACGAATTGACGAAAGCGTGACACTTATCAAGGAGGGCGATATTGACCGCCAAGACGGAGATATTGAGCCAGTGCAAAAACGCATCCGGTCAAGCGATACCAATGAAGAAGACGTTTACGAACAAGACGTAAGTCGTTGTAACATTTGTAACTACAAAACCTCTTGTTGGGAACTCGGGCATCAGGTGAAAAGTGATTCGAACAACCGGGACGGCAACAAGAAATTTCTTGAGAAAAATTTTTCGAGACAGGTTCTTGTTCCACCTGATTGGCATTATGATCCGATAAAGAATGGGAAGATTCCGTTTCTTCATCTGAAAAATCATCGGTACGAGATTCCGACACGAGGTTGTTTGATTTCTCTGAATCAGTGGAAGAATGATCTTCCTCCACAGTGAAATCATCAATACAATATTCCGGTACGAAATTGTTTGATCCCTCTGAATCAGAAAACGTGTCAGATAGATCAGAGTGAGACCCCTTAGGAATTATTGGAAGAGACGGATTTTCTTCTTGAATCGATACAAACGTACCAACAGCGCAATGTGTTTCGGAATGACCATTATCCGTTCAAAAAACACCGGTTTGGTTGAAAATGAAATGAGGATGGGAAAGTTAGGAACTTTCTCCATCCAAAGATGCAGGGGTTTGAATCTGGCGTTGTCCGCGTTTTCGTGCATAATACCGTTTGTTCTCGGCTGATTTGTGCCTCCTGCCGTTGTCTGTCCTGTAGTATTTTCTTCGTCCGCGATTCAATTGACGTTTCCGGCGATCACCTTTCTCTTGCTCCTCTTTGAGAATTTGTGCCACGATAACCGACAAAGAAGCGTCGTCCAATCCCGATTGTTGGCGGCACTCGTCGCTGCAAAAAACATCTGCCCCACATTCTGAGGTGAATTTAAGGAACTTAATAAGAGATTAACAATCAACTCATAATGGTCAGTATAACCTAAAAAATATTGATTGCTTAAGAAAAAACGAAATATTAGAACAACAAATCAAAAAAAAAGTATCGAATTTAACTTTTATCAAAAATGTAATGAAATCGAAAGAAATGATAAAAGCGTTATTGGTAGCGATTAAGTGGACTCTTGCAAAAAAGAAAAAAGTATGGCAGAATCTTTTTTACATCAACCGAATACTCTTGAATCGTTTGTATTATTTTATTCAGGGGGATCATTATGCCAGTCCCGCTTTATTGGTAGTGAACCAAACCCAATTTCGACGATCAACTTGCGCCGATTATCGTTCAACATTTTGTCGGAAGGCAAGTTATTTATTCAGACAAACCGGGTAAATTAATTGCGCTCGGTTCGGTACTCGGTTATGCCAAAAATGGGGATTCCATTTGGGAAACCGGTTTACGGCAAGAAAGATTACTGCCACAAAAACTCGTCGATTATGTAGTTCGCGGACAGAAAACGCGGAACTTTCTACTGGAACCGTACCGTTAGTAAGCGGAATACTTCAATTTCTAAACAACCGCTTACTAACGAGTACTGCCACAATAATTGTAACACCTATTTTATTGAGAACGTTTTTCGGCTGCGTAAAATGTTGACGGTTCAACGACAAAATCGTAACTGTTATCATTGGGAACAGTACAATTTAATGGAGTTGTTTCTGTTTCGGCATAAATCGAATCAATTATTGGTCGGGTGCCGGTATCCATTTCGTCGTCGGTTACAAGTTTTCGTGGCGTAAAAAAAGCACCTGTAACTAAAACCTGATAGGAACCGGCAGGAATTCCCGATTTGCCTTTTTGAAACGAAAGAGAATAAACTCCTGATTGGTCAATCGTTCCTTCCGCCTGAGTGATTCCCGATATGAAAAACACCTTACCGGTCATCAGCGGAGTACCATCCGACAAAGTGACCTTGCCGGA
>JAISQH010000404.1 GCA_031274385.1 Planctomycetaceae bacterium
CCGAATACGCCGCCTTCCAACTCGTACCGCGTCTCAATGCCGCCGGTCGTCTTGGTCAAGCGGCTTTGGCGGTCGAATTATTGCTAAGCAATGACCCTGAACGTGCCAAAAATCTGGCAGAAGAAATCGATCAACTCAACGAAACCCGAAAAACGTTGGAAAAACAAATTGCCAAAGAAGCCGAACAGCAGATTCATGACCAATTCGATGCCGTTCACGATTCGGCGTTTGTTCTTGTTGGGGATTGGCATCGCGGAGTTATTGGAATTGTTGCCGGTCGTTTGACGGAACGGTTTCACCGTCCGGTCATTCTTTTGGGCAGGGACAAGATGGGCAATATTCCGGGGGTAGGTTCGGCTCGCAGCGTTTCGGGGTTCAATCTTTACGCGGCGTTGGAAGCGTGCCGGGAATTCCTGATCCGTTTCGGCGGACACGAAGCCGCAGCCGGTTTGACCATCGAAGAAGAAAAAATCAACCCGTTCCGAACCGCGTTTTGCAAGATTGTTGCCGAACGAATTAGTGAAGAAGAACGGATTGCTGAATTGTCGATTGACGGAATTTTTCCGCTTGGGGCGTTCACTCAGTCGGCAGTGAAAGAGATTTTATCACTTGCTCCGTTTGGCAGTGCCAATCCGAGTCCGATTTTCGCGGCGGAAAAAGTTCTCGCGCAAAACGTCAAGGCGATGGGCAAGGACAAAAATCATTTTTCAGCCGATTTTTGTCAGCACAACGTCAAACTTCGCGGTATTGCCTTCAACCGCCAAAACTGGCTTGACGAAATGCAGCCGTACAATGAACCAATTGATATTGCGTTCAAAGTTCGGATCAGCGATTACAATAAACAAGTCGAGATGGATATTCTCGATTGGCGGCGTGCCGCTCCGTAGCACCGTTTTCTTTACGCTTTTGTTTTGTTCTTTTCGCCGCAGGTTGATTGGTGCAAGGCTTGTAATCGGTGCCATTGTTCCCGAACGTTTTGGAACATGTTCAAAAGGTTTCGGAACCGGTTCAAAATACTTTGGAATCATTGCCGAAAACAGAAACATTGGTAATATAGTCATAACCGGTGTCTCGTTTGCCAATCGGCAGTCCTCAAAATCCGAAACAAACAGGAATTTGCAAAGATTCATCTTGCCAACATTGACTTAAATTCTTATCATAGACATTATTCAGTTGAGCCGGACAGTTAGATTTGAAAAATACCCCAACAGCAAAACTGGCGTGAAGGCGGAAGTTTCAAAAGAAGTGAGATGAGTTCTTATTTATTATTGAAAAAGGGTTGTTTTGACAGACTTTGTTAAAAAAATGAAAATATTATTTGCTGACGATGAGAAGAATATCCGCGAAGTTCTGACTGACGAATTGACGCATCTTGGTCATGCCGTCACTCCCTGCAAGGACGGCAATGAAGCATTGGAAGCGGTTCGTAAGGAGGAGTTCGATGTTTTGCTGCTTGATCTTGATATGCCGGGAGCCAACGGGTTGACGGTTTTGGAACAAGTGAAAAAATCAGGCAGCGACGCCGATGTCATTATCCTGACCGGAAAAGGAACGCTCGAATCGGCTCAGAAAGCGGTTCATCAGGGAATTGTTGAATTTCTCACAAAACCGTATATGATTGCCGATCTTGAAAAAATTCTGAGCGATATTGCCGAAAAACGTGAACTCAATAGACGTTATCATGTTATGATGAACCAACTTCGGCGTGTTGAAGGCGACAGCAAACTCGTCGGTAATTCCGAAGCAATGCAACAGGTTCACCGTATGATTGACCGGATTGCTCCGACGGATTCGACGGTGGTGATTCTTGGCGAGACCGGCACCGGCAAGGAACTGGTCGCTCGGGAAATCCATGAAAAAAGCCCGCGATTTGACAAACCGTTTGTCGCGGTTAATTGTGGTGCGTTGCCGGAGACATTGATTGAAAGCGAATTGTTTGGGCATCGGAAGGGCAGTTTCACGGGAGCCGACGCCAACCGAACCGGTCTGTTTGAAGTTGCCAATGGCGGCACGTTGTTTCTGGACGAGATCGGGGAATTGCCCAAAGGAGTTCAGGCGAAGTTGCTGCGATTTCTCGAAAGCGGCGAAGTCCGAAAAATCGGCGAAAATACCGCCACAATTTGCAATGTCCGGGTTGTTTGCGCGACACTCCGTAATCTGGAAACGATGGTTTCTTCGGGAGAATTTCGGGAAGACCTCTGGTTTCGGATCAATACGTTTGAGATTCACCTCCCTTCACTCAAGGAGCGTAAAGAGGATATTCCCGATTTGATTACGTATCTTGCCAAACGGTTCCTGCCTGAGTCCGACAATCCCGCCGCCGAAGAACTTTTCACTCCCGAAGCCTATCATTTATTATTGCAATATGATTGGCCCGGCAATGTCCGTCAACTTGCCAATACGATTGAACATGCGTTAATTTTATCGGATTGTTTTCCTATTGGCGCGGAAAGCCTGCCTCAGATGTTGCAGCCGAAAAAAGACAAAACGGAAACCGAAACGGTGTTACCGACAACGGGGCGAATTACGGAAAAGAAACCGAACCGTCCGGTTGTTAATAAAAACATACCGGATGCCGCCGCAACCCCCTTACAAGACGGAACCGTTGCAAAACTCATGTCCTTTGATCCGGCTCCTGAAACAACAACGCTTCGCGATCTTGAAATGAAGGCAATTCTTGCCGCGTTGACCCGGCACGACGGAAACAAAGTCAAAGCCGCCGAAGAACTAGGCATCAGTCTCAAAACACTCTACAATAAATTAAATCAGTCCGAAAAACGAATCGCCTAAATCTGCCCCTTTGATTAAATGGTCTGAATTTTTGATTAACTTAATTGGCTTAACCGGTTCGATTTTGTTCGATTCATTTAATTCGTTGTTTAATTCGTTGTTTGATTTGTTGTAATCATTCTACCGGATTTCAAAATTTTTTCTCAATATTTTCCAAAATACCGTATTGACAATTGTTCTTGTTTCGTGTAATCTATGAAAATTCCGTTTTGAGTATCCGCTTTTTTGTGTTTTGTGTTACAAGGAGTGAGCGGATTTTCACCATTTCAAGTTTTAACTGAGATTTTGCAAATCCCATAACTTCTTGTATCAAAAGGAATTATAATGCAATTTTGTCGGATTCGATATGTTTTGAAACAAAATATTATTGTAACTGTATCTGCAAAACCTTTGATTTTTCAACATGTCAATTTTCGAAAAACCGATATATGATACAATAATACGATAAAAATTGCCAATTTTTAATGGTCAAGTGCAAGCGAAATTGACCCACCGGAGAGTCTAAAAGTTATCATTAACTGGGCGGAATTCGCTTTCACTTATTATTACATTTATTTGTCTATTATTGAATTATCTTTTTGATTTTTTATTTGGAAAGCGGTATTTTACTTTTTTCAACAAGGGTTGATCATTGGGTTCTCTTCGTCGTAATCGATAGAACTCAATACAATTTTTATCGAGTTTGATCTCGGCTCTTACCAAACGGTTTGCCCAATGTTTGTCCACCGTCCAATTATGTCCCAAAATGTTGACGATGCCCTTGTCATTGGTTCTGCGAATCAAAATAATCGTTCGTTTTAATTGTAGGGGCAATCCCTTGCGGTTGCCCCGAAGCATCACCGATTCAGGGCGACCGCAAGGGTCGCCCCTACGGATAAATTGTTCAATTAATTTGTTCGTTTTAATTGTAGGGGCAATCCCTTGCGGTTGCCCCGAACCATCACCAATTCTTTATTTCAAAAAGGAAAATTTAATTATGCCAATTACATTTCCAACAATCAAACGTCGT
>JAISQH010000332.1 GCA_031274385.1 Planctomycetaceae bacterium
ACGCAACTTATTGAGGCGGGCGTGGATATTTCGTTTGACTGCGTGATTCGGATTGCGGCGGGATTAGACAGCATTGTTCAGGCAGCCGGTCGAGGTAACAGAAATGGAGAAAGTCCAATACCCCAAAAGGTCTATGTCGTGAAACTCAAAGACGAAAAACTTTTACGGTTACAGGAAATTGAAGACGGACAAGATAAGGCGGAGCGTATTTTTCGAGAGATGGCAGGTAAAAACTTTTTGAGTGAAGATGTAATGAATCTGTTTTACAAATATTATTTTTTAGAACAGCAAGACAAAATGGATTATAAAATCAATGATAACAAAACAGGTAAAACAACTATTTATAATCTGCTCAACACAAACGACAGTGCCAAAGAAGCGTTTGAAGGTCGGCATCATACCGAATACAAAACGCCGCAAGATGGTTTATTGTGTGCGTTCAAAACGGCGGCGGAAAATTTTACCGTGATCGACAAAGCGCAAACGGGTATTGTTGTTCTTTACAATGACGAAGCCAAACGTCTTGTAGATGATTTTCAAAAAGAGTATAATCCCAAAAATAAGTCGCGTCTACTTCAAAAGTTGCAGAAATATACGGTTTCCGTTTATTCGCATGTTTTGGAAAAATTGACGAAATTAAAAGCCATTAGTGTCGTTGACAAAACGTTTTATCTTTTGGCTGAAGCGTATTATGATAAAGAACAAGGTTTGTTACTTGAAGAGCAATTTCCATTTTTGGAGGTGAGATGATGGACAAAAAACGTAATTCCGTCGAGTTCAAGGTGTGGGGAAAATACGCGTTGTTTGCCGATCCGATTACTCGTGTCGGCGGCGAAAAATTTTCGTATCAAGTTCCGACTTATCAGGCACTGAAAGGTATTATCGAAAGCATCTATTGGAAACCGACATTTATTTGGTACATTGATAAAGTGCGGGTGATGAACAAGATTCAGACGGAATCGAAAGGTGTCAAACCGATTAAGATGAGCGGCGGAAATGATCTTGCCTTTTATACTTATTTGAAAGAAGTTGAATATCAGGTGCTTGCCCATTTCGAGTGGAATGAGTATCGTGAAAATCTCCAAGACGACCGAAACGAACATAAACATCATAATATTGCCAAACGCAGTATTGAAAAGGGTGGGCGACGGGACGTGTTTCTCGGAACCCGCGAATGTCAGGGTTATGCTGAACCGTGCGTTTTCGGCGAAGACGAAAGTTTTTATGACAAATATGGTGCATTGGATTTCGGCGTTCAATTTCACGGTTACGATTACCCCGATGAGACCGGTAACAACGAACTTGCTGTACGTTTTTGGAAAGCCGAAATGAAAGACGGCGTTATAAAATTTCCAACACCGAAAGAATGTACAATGCGGCGATTCATTCACGAAATGACAGCGAAAAAATTTGAAAACAACCGTAATTTTTCATTTATCGACAGTGATTTAACTGTTGCTGATTTACTTGCGGAGGATGTATAAAATGGGATTTTGGCAAAATTTGGTTTTTAGCTATGATAAAAATGCGGACGCGTTGAAATCAAAATATCCGCTTTCAACAACAACCGTCTCCAATAACAGCGATATTATTGCCGTTATCGTTATTGACGGAAACGGGCAATTTATCAAGGCAGATAAAATTGATAAGAAGAAGTTTGACAAAAAACTGAAAGAATATACCGTTCCTTTGTTTTCTGTTCTGATTCCTGTAACGGAAGAAAGCATGGGACGTACATCTACAGGTGCTTGGAAATATCCGCATCCGGTTTTTGACCAATATGACTATTTGAATGGTGAAGGGGAAAAATTTGACTCGTATTTAGGTAAACTAAAACAATTTGCAGAATCAAAATTTGCAACGCCGCAAGTCAAGGCGATTTTCAATTACGTTTCAAAAAAATCCGTTGCCGCTGATTTGTCTGGTATTGATGTTAAAGACAAAACGAACATCATTTTTGAAGTGCAAATTCCCGGCAATCCGCAAACAAAAGTCTGGGAGGATAAGACATTTTTTGATGCGTGGCATCAGTATTATTCGTCGCAAAAAAATGATAACCAAAGGTTGGATTATATTTCGGGAAATGAACAACCGGTCGCGGAATCCCATCCGAAAAAAATATCCAATGGTTCGGCAAATGCTAAACTGATTTCCGATAACGATAATACCAATTTTACGTTTCGCGGTAAATTTCATAATTCAGAGGAAGCATTTTCACTTGGTTATGAATCATCGCAAAAAGCACATCAGTTCTTGCGGTATTTGATTGACGGACGCGGCTTCTTTTGCGGCGAACAAGTTATTTTGTCCTACACCATCGGTGAAACAAAAAAACTTTTACCGCCGCTCGCCGATACAAGAGAAGAAAAAAGTGCTTTTGACGAAATTGAACCATCAGACCGAACGGAAAGTCGAACGGAAAGTGATAAGGAAATTGCGGTTAGTGCGAAAACTGGTTTAGATTATTCCGATGCTCTCAATAAAGCGTTGAAAAGTTATTGTGCCGGTAATGCGTTACAACAACACCATAGGACGGCGGTTATTGCGTTGGATGCCGCAACAACCGGACGTTTATCGATAACATTTTACCGCGAATTGGCTGAAACGGAATATCTTGAGCGGATTGCCGAGTGGCACGAGGATTGTAAATGGCATCGTCAATTTTGGGACAAAGAAAAAGAGGAATACATTCCGTACATCGGCGCGCCGTCTGTGGACAACATCATCGAAGCTGTCTATGGCAAACCGCGCGGCGGACAGGATAAAAGTTATGAAAAAATCAAAAAGGCAGCGAGAGAACGTTTACTCCGCTGTATTTTTGACGGATCACTAATTCCGGACGATTACATTTCGGCGGCAGTACATCGGTGTTCCAATCCGTTAGGACTTGGCGATAACGACAAGAATATTCGGAATACATTTGAACAATTTTTGGCAGTAACTTGTGCTTTGGTGCGCAAATTTTTTAAACATCAACAATATCAATTAATTATGGAACACGACAGAACAGACAGAGATTACCTTTATGGTCGGTTGCTTGGTGCAGCCGACAAATTGGAACAATACGCCAATTACAAGAATCAAAATGACCGGGCGGTTACAAACGCACTTCGTTATATGAGTGCATTTGCGCAACACCCGTTTCGGACATGGAGTGTGATTCACGATCGTCTGACTCCTTATATGCAAACGCATAAAGGAATCGCATTTGATGAAATAGAGGCGGTTAGTCAGCTATTCCAAGACGGCGATTTTGAAAATGATTCGCCGCTTAATGGCTCGTATCTTTTGGGATATTATCACGAAAGAGACGAGATTGACCGACTCGGAAACGAAGTCAAAAATAAACAAACAGCAAACAATCAACCAACAACCAACCAACAACAAACAGGAGAAGACCAATGACTCTATCAACCAAAATTGACTTTGCGGTGATTTTTTCCGTAAAGAATGCGAACCCTAACGGCGACCCGCTCAATGGCAACCGTCCCCGTCAGAATTATGAAGGATACGGCGAAGTGTCCGACGTTTGCCTGAAACGAAAAATCCGCAATCGCCTGCAAACGATGGGCGAAACGATTTTCGTGCAGTCGGATGATAATCGTGTTGACGATTACAGATCGTTAAATGACCGATTTAATGCTTCGGGTATTGCTGGCGAGAAGGTCAGAGAAGGGGCATGTCAAAAATGGTTTGATGTGCGTGCTTTTGGACAGGTATTTGCTTTCAAGAAAAAGGGAACAGGGAAAAAAAAGAATGCCGAAAACGCAGAAGGCGACAGTGAGGATGTTGCTGCGGTGTCTATTGGTATTCGCGGTCCTGTGACCATTCAAAGTGCGTTCACCAGAGAAACAATCAGTCCGTCCAGTACTCAGATCATAAAGAGCGTCAATCTCGAAACAAATAATCCGCCGGAGAAGAAAGCGAGTGATACGATGGGCATGAAACATCGTATTGACAAGGCGGTTTATGTAACTTACGGTGCAATAAACGTGCAATTAGCACAAAAAACCGGCTTTTCCGATGAAGATGCCGAAAAAATCAAAGCGGCACTTCAAACGTTGTTTGTCAACGATGTTTCTGCTGCCCGTCCCGAAGGGAGTATGGAAGTTTTGAAAGTGATTTGGTGGAAACATAATAGCCCAATCGGTCAATATTCATCCGCCAAAGTACATCAGAGTTTGAATGTCAACCCGGACGGAACTTACGAGTTAC
>JAISQH010000356.1 GCA_031274385.1 Planctomycetaceae bacterium
ACAGAGACCTGCGAGGCAATTGCTTTTGCAATCAAGAATCGCCAATCCATCGCCCAATTGATTGAGGAATTGCCACAACGGACTTGTCGTACGAAAACAATCAACCCATCGTGTTATAAGACGAAGCGGTATACTTTGAAACGGAATCCAATACGTGCGACAGAAATATCAGACAACCGTAAATCAAAACTGTCACGATTAAAAGAAATCATTAATAACAGCAACGATTATTTGAAAAATTATTCTCCAAACTTGATGGCGTTATTGTTTGACAACGAGTTTGGGGTACAATGGGATCGAAAAACGGCGGCGAAAGCAAACACCATAATATAAATGAATAATAATTGTTCATTTATGTTTTACCACGAAGAAACACAAAGAATAAATTGGGATGAATTGATTTTATTTTATCCATCATCTTGAATTCTTTGTGCCTTCGTGATAAAATGTTTAAGTTCTATTGTTTATGTAACACTATTAAAAGCCTTTTATTTAAGGAGAAATGACGATGATTGATGATTTGAAAAAAAACTGTTTGATTTTGTTTTTTCCGGTTTTTTTCTTTTTTTCCTTTCCATTGTTTGGTGAGGAAATTTCGAAGATGCCGGTTTTGACCCGAACCAATGTTGCTCATCGCGGAGCATCATTTTTAGCACCGGAAAATACGCTGACGGCGTATCGGATTGCTATTTCGGCGGGGGCGGACGGTGCTGAATGTGACGTTTATGCCGGTTCCGACGGGGTTGTTTTTTTATCGCACGATAAAACAACCAAGCGGACTCTTGGCGGCGGTGACAACGATTTGACCCGAATGACTTTTGCCGAAATCCAAAAGTTGGACGCCGGTCAGTGGAAGGGAAAACAATTTCGTGGCGAAAAAGTTCCGAAATTGGACGATTATCTCGAACTCCTAAAAGGAACAACCTGCCATCCGGTTATTGAAATTAAAATGGACGGAATCGAACAGTCTGTTCTTGATGCAGTTCGAAAACAGGACATGGTTAAAGTAACGACAATTATTGCGTTTTCCGAAAAAGTTGTCAAGGAAGTCCGGCGTTTGGAGCCGAATATTTGTGTTGCTTGGTTGTACAGTGAAAACCTGAAAGACAAGGGAACTGCCGAAGCCAATGCAGAACGTTTAACTGAGTTTTTGATCGGAAAATGTAAAGAGTTGGACACGGTGATTCTTGATGTGTCGTACAACCTTCTTTCCGCTCAACTCGTGAAGGCACTCCGTGATGCCGGGATTCATGTTTGGTGTTGGACGGTTAACGATGTCCAACAGATGAACACGCTTCTTGATTGGGGTGTTGAAAGTATCACAACCGATCGACCGGAATTGCTCAGCGAAGTTTTGAAAACAAAAAAGAAAGAAAAAAAGTAACGTCCTCTTTTTTGTTAAAAAATTGATACTGTTCATGAGCATTTTTTATAGGAAGAAAGAAGGAAGATATTTAATGTACGATAAAAATATCCTTTAACTTCTTTCTTCCTTCCTTCCTGTAAAATAAAATAAATTCTTTGAATTCCCTTCGTGGTGAAAAATCCGTTCCAATTAAAAGACTTAATTGAAAATAGACAGTTACAAATCCGCAATGGGCAACTTTCACAAAATCCGAAATAATCCGAAAAAAGAAAATACATTTTATTTTTGATTTCGCCTATTGCGAACCGAGACGAAAAGATTACAATGAACTAATAATATAGAAAACATTTTTGATTCCATTTCAGTCTTAACAAGTTAAGGGGAAAAGATGAAATCGTTTATGATTAGTTTGATCGTGTCGGTTGTATTTACTGTTTCGGTTTTTGCGGAAAATCAATCTGATTCCGTACGAAAAACTTTGCGGAAAGCCTCCGAATTCTATCGTGAATCTGTTGCAACAGAAGGCGGATATCTTTGGAAATACTCCGCCGATTTATTGTTGCGAGAAGGTGAAAATGTTGCGGATGCTCAAACGGTTTGGGTACAGCCGCCGGGAACGCCGAGCATCGGGTTGATATGGCTCAAAGCCTATCGTGTCACCGGCGATTCCTATTATCTCGACGCCGCTCGCGATGCCGGAAATTGTTTGGTAAAAGGTCAACTACGAAGCGGAGGTTGGACGTATCCGATTTACTTTGACAAAGAACAACGCCGGAAACAAAATTACCGGGTTGATCCCGCCCAAACCTCAAAAAGTGTCAAAAATGTCTCTACTCTTGACGACAATACAACACAATCCGCAACTTTATTTCTTATGGAATTGGACGCCGCATTGGAATTTTCGGACAAAAATATCCACGAAGCGGCTCTGTACGCTTTGGAAAAATTAATCGAAACACAATTTCCCAACGGAGCGTTTCCTCAAGGTTTTTCAGGAGAACAACGAGACGATGCGGCGTATCCGGTGAAACCCGCAAACTATCCGCCGGAAGGAACAGAACCAACTCGTGAAAAAAATTATTACAAATTTTATACATTCAATGATCATTTAGCATTGGATTTGAATCGGGTCTTTTTTGCCGCGTCGGAAATTTACGGCACAAAAAAGGACGGCAAACAAATTTTGAACGAAAAATATGTTACTGCTGCCCGGCGTCTTGGTGATTTTATGATTCTTGCTCAGATGCCGGAACCGCAACCCGCTTGGGCGCAACAATATGATTTTGAAATGCGCCCGTGTTGGGCAAGAAAATTTGAACCGGCTGCGATTACCGGAGGCGAATCGCAGGGAATGATGAACGCACTGATCGAACTGTATCTTTTCACCGGTGACAAAAAATATCTTGAACCGATTCCAAAAGCGATTGCCTATTTGGAACGTTCGCGGCGTTCAGACGGCAAACTTGCCCGGTTTTACGAAATGCAAACCAATAAGCCTCTTTATTTTACAAAAAATTATGAATTGACTTATTCGGATGCCGATATGCCGACGCATTATGCTTTTGTCATTGATTTTCGTCCGCGCCGTGTTGATGAATTATTGATACAAAATGATTCCGACCGATTGAAACAACTCACTGTATTTCGAAACAATTATCGCAATACTTCGCTTCCCCAACCCAAAACTCAGGATGTTTCTGCCGTGATTGCCGCAATAGACCAACGCGGAGCGTGGATAACGCAGGGAATTCTCAAATCCGCTAAGTCAAACGAAAAAACAGCAATCATTGACAATACCGTTTTTATCAAAAACGTCAACATCCTACTGGGATTTTTAAATAAATAATAATAATAATAAATAGTAACTGTTCATGAATAGTTTATGAACGTTAATTTTTCAATTCACTTTTTGTCTGCTTATTTCAACTTTTATGCAGTGTCCAAGATCAGGAAACTGAAGAAGACGTTGCTTGGTTCGATAATGTCACGCTAATTCGATTGAAATAATGAATCAACGAAACGGCATGATTTTTAAGTGTAACGATCACTGTTACAGTATTTCTTTCCATTTTTTCAACAAGAAAGGTTCACTATGAAAGTCAACAAACATGCTTCTCGCCGTGATTTTTTGAAAAAAACGGCTTTACTGACCGGAGTTGCCGCTTCCGGTTTGTCAACATTGCGGGTTCATGCGGCGGAATCCGAGCAACTGAAAATCGGTTTGCTTGGCTGCGGCGGTCGCGGCTGCGGAGCGGTTGTCGATGGTTTGTCGCACGATCCCGGCGTCAAACTCATTGCTGTTGCGGATATTTTTAAGGAAAAAGCCGAAGGCGCGGTCAAAATGCTCAAGGAGAAATTTAAGGAGCGGATTGATGTTACACCGGAACGAATTTTTAGCGGATTCGACGCTTACAAATCGGTGATTCCGCTTGCGGATGTTGTTTTCCTTTGTACGCCGCAGCATTTTCGTCCGTTAACACTCAAAGCGGCGGTTGAAGCGGGTAAACATGTTTTTTGTGAAAAGCCGGTTGCGGTTGATGCGACAGGTATTCGTAGCGTTTTGGCTTCGGCGGCTCTTGCCAAAGAGAAAGGTCTTAATGTTGTAACCGGTTTGATTAATCGTTACTCACCGCGTGTTCGGGAAGCGGTGAAACGGATTCAGGATGGTCAAATCGGTCAGGTGATCACGGCGCGGGCGAACCGAATGGGAGGTCCGCTTTGGATGCGTCCACGCGCCGAAGGTGATACGGAAATGGTTTATCAAATGAAGAATTGGGTCAACTTCAACTGGTTGGCAAGCGAATTCATTAACGATGTGACCATTCATCAACTTGACGTTTCGTTATGGTGTATGGGTGATGACCGGACTCCGGTTAGTGCTTACGCTTTGGGCGGTCGAACCGTCCGAACACAACCGGATGCCGGAGATATGTACGATAATATGTCGGTTGTTTATGAGTACGAAAACGGTCAACCTCTTTACGCTTTCAGCCGGCAACTCTCCGGTTGTTACAGTAACAGTTCGGCGCATATTACCGGAACAAAAGGCGGTGCCGAAATCGGAAATGTCGGATGGGGAACCGTTAAAATTTACGGCGAAAATCCTTACGATGTTCCGAAAGACGAAGGGGCGATTGCCTATTTTCACCAACACACAACTCTTTACAATGCGATTCGGAGCGGTGGAAAAGAGTACGTTAATAATTTGCCTTATACGGCAAAAGCGACGATGGCGGCGATTCTCGGAAGGGTTGCGGCGTATTCCGGTCAAAAAGTAACTTGGGACGAAGCGTTCAATTCGCAGGAAGATTTTTCACTGAAAGAATATTCTTGGAACACTATTCCGCCCATTGCCCCAAATGAAAAAGGAGAATATCCCATTGCCATGCCGGGAAGAAAATAATCTCCCGATTCAAAAAATATATTCGTTACAATTGGATTTCCTAAATTGTTTCGGATTTTGTGGATGTAACTGTCTATTTTAATTTTAATTTTTTGTGAAAAATTTTCGTTTTTGTTTTTTACTGTTCCGTTTTGGGAGTTTCCAACAGGCAAGGTAGACAACCTGAATGACTTCATAAAAGGAAAATAAAACCGAAAATTCAAGTGAAAAGAGTATACGATGGGAATTTTGGAAAATAAGGGTTTTAAGAAAACATTCTCCATAATTGTTACAAATGACAGCGTATTAAAATAGACAGTTACCCCAAAACCATCGGGCTAAAGTCCACAACATTTGCGGTTCAAAACCGGCTGCCAGCTGCCGGCTACTAACAACTAACTATTGTGCCGCCGATTTTGAGCCGCGCGGCGAACCGCTGATCGGTGTCCCCAACTCCAATGGGCGCGCCGCAACACGATAACCTTGCGAATAAAGAAATTTTTTAAATTCAACAAACTCCTCAAACGAATCAGGATAAACCCAAACCGTAATCGTATAAATGTCTTGCCGATACATCTTGAGACGGCGTTTCAATTCCGAATCCGGTGAGGTGATCGCGTTTTTGAACGGCTCGCCCAACGGTTCCTGTACCGGAACCATCTCCGCGTATTCCAACTGCAAACTCTTGCCCACGCCGGAACCGTAAACGTCTTGCATCGGAATATCATAAGAGGCTAATAAATACTCCAAATAAAATTGGTCAAGAGGTCCGATTTTGCCTTCGCTCCATTTCTGTTTGAAATACTGATGTTGGTTTTGGGCGATTTCGAGCCGCATTTTTTCAAACAACTCCAAAAAAGGAACATAAACAATTTTACCTCCCAGCAAACGGAAATGCGCTTCCCGATCCTTGTCACCAACCGCCTTACTAATCGGAGTCGGAATGTTTTCAATCACGGTTGATTTGGGACGATTGCTTTGGAGCCATTGCTTTGTCTTACCGATTTGCCCCAATTTCGTTTCAATCTCCTGAAGTTGCCGTTGCGTTTCGATTTTTTCCTTTGTTTCCTGATCTTTTTCCTCCGCAACGGTCTCAATCGCCGCACGAACAGAGGTCATCATGTCAAACATTTCCGCGTATTGTCTTGCCTGACTCTGAATATGCTCATCAAGAATTGCCGTCTGCTCATGAATTGTCTCCACGTCCTCACGAAGTTTCAGTGCCGCAATCTCCTTTTCCTGAAACGTTTCATACTTCGTCTGAATCTCAGCAAGAATCGGTTGATCCGCATATTGTACAGTGGGTTCTTCGGGTTCCGGTAACGAGTTTTGCGCACGGATTCCGGCAACCATCAAAAGAATAAGAAGAATTCCGACAATATTAGAAACAAGATCAAGAAATGAATCCTGCCCGCCAATTTCAAGTGTCTCGCCTGCTCTTTTCATTTGGGTTTTGTGGTTTGGGATTTGTGGTTTGGGGCTTGGGGTTTGTGATTTGTGGTTTGTAACGCAAGCGAATTATTTTCCACGCCCCCAATTCCCAAACCCCAAACCCCAAACCCCAAATCACAATTCAACAATTGCTATTCCGCTATTTCGTAGCCAATATTTTAATTCCTGAAACCGTTGTTCGCCTCCGGGTAACACTTTCACCTGAAGTACCGGTCGCCAATACATTTTTTCTCCTGCAATTCCCCATGAGTCCATAAACTCCCAAATAACCGCAACAAGTTGATCCACTGTTTCTTCAACAGACCCCGCCGCCGGAACAACACGAGTTCCTAATAAACCCGCCTGAGGAACTAAGACGTATTGATTTGCCTGACACTGAATCTTAATATTTCGGGAGACTGCCGTCGAAAACGGAACAAGATCACGCAATGCCCAGTTTTCAGTACGATTTTCCGACCGGTTTTCCGCGCGGTTTTCGGAACGGTTTTCAGGACGATTCGGCAACGCCCCTTGTCCGGTTATGGGAAAAGCAGGTTGCTTGGCGTTTGCGTTCTTTGGTAATTCCGAATAGGGTTGCTCCGAATTTTTTTGTTCCGAATGGGCTTGCGAGGCAACACGATCCGATGTTGTAACAGCGGACTCGAATTGGGGTGAGCCTTGTTGTTGCGGCGGCTGCGGCGGCGGTGACGGCTTAAAATATTCGGAACCATAAACTTGATTTGCCGGAACAGAATGACTTTCCGGTTTTCCTGCCATTATGATTTGAGTTCCAAAGGTGGGATTTTGCTGCGGAATATTATTGATATTGTTATTTATTTCAACGGGAACCGGACTGTTTGCCGCATTTTCCTGTCGCGCAATTAACGAAACATCAGGATCGTTAGACAATTCGTGTTGTTGATTAAGATTTGTTCTGTTTTCCGCTTTTCGATCACTTCTTGTTGCACTGCTTGTTGTGCTACCGGTTTGCCGGTTTCGTGGAATCGGTAACATTTCGTTGGTCGGCTGCACATTTCCCCGATGATCCAAACGGTATTGTTGTGCGCGGGCGGTCATGTTTTCGGCTCGCATTGCCGCCAGATAACCCGCCAAACGATTGCGGGATATTTCGAGTTGTTTTTCGATTCGTGTTTTAAGTTCTTCACTCGGTTCGGGATATTCAATCTTCCAATCTTCCTCAACAAGTTCGTAACCAAATTCCTGAATCCATGTTCCCACCGCACGCCGTGTCGCTTCGTAGGCTTCTACACCGGAAGGGCGAACAATTAATAATGGATACGGTTCTGTTCCGCGTACAATCTGATTTGTTTCAATATAATACTGACGAATGACCCGCAACGCCGTATCCAATGGATTATCCGGGCGATTGGTAAGAAGAAAATCCGTTTCAGTTAATTCTACGCCTTCCGGTTGTAAGATCACTTTACCGTCACAACATTCAATATAAATCGGACGCCGATAAGTTCCGGCAGTGCCGCGATAAGGAATAATAGCGTACGATTTAGCCTCTTCTGCGGATTGCTTTTGAATTTCCGCCAGTTCGAGTTCTTCTTTCTGCTGCTGCCGTTTCCGCTGTTCCAACCGCAACTTTAATCGTGCAACCTCTTCCGTGCTTGTTTTTTCATGACGTTCCAATTGTTCCGCAAGTTTGGCAAGGCGTTCGAGTTCGTCCTGAACTTTTTGCGTTTCTTTTTCAGCCAATGCCAATTGCGTTTTCTTTTCAGTCAGTGTTTCTTCGGCTTCTTTTTTTGATTGACTTAGATTTTCAGTGAACCATTCTGCTTCTTCGGTTCCCATTTTGATTTGTTCCAAAATTTCCGTTGCCTGTTCGCCGGTGAGTTTCGGATTTTGGTCGGAAACAGTAACGGCAACCGGATTCGCAACACCCTGCTCCCCACTTTGCTCCCGAACATTCCGCGCAATGACAACCAGAAGCATAATCAACGCTCCCATCGTGCAAAGCAGGACGGCAAGAAACGGAAACAGTGTAACTTTGTTATGTTCTCCGTTTGCCGGTCGGCGTTTGGAAACGAATTTTCGACTCATGCTCGTTTATAGTCTCCGAAGTGGTGCCTGCCGTTGAGCAGGTGAATGGCTGCGGCAAGACTGTTGACCGTTTCTTCGAAATTACCAACCTGAGCCAATGTAGCAAGATTTTCGTGCAGATGTTCTTCGAGTTTGATTAGTTGACTGCTGGTTCCGATTACTTCCCGTACCGCTTCGGTTTGGCGAACCGTTTCTTCTTGCAATGAAAGTAATCCGGCGGCATTTTGTTTCAGGGCATCGCTGAATTTCAATGTTGTTTCTCTTGTCCGATCCATGAGTTGCGATTCGGCTTGGGCAAGCGATCGGGCGTGATGCGACAAACTGTCTTCCAACGCCGAAACAAGCGAACTCTTGAGAATTTCCGCACTTTGTTCTGTCAGTTGCGAAAACCGTTGATTGGCAGCCGCCATACTTTGTTCCCAGATTTTCGATTGCCGTGTTGTCAACTGTTCCAATGAGGTCATGACTGTTTCGAGCATCCGGCGAATGGCAATAACCTGACTATTGTCTTCCGAATCGAAACCAAGTTCGAATCGCCCCCGCAATTCATCATCGGTTTGTTTGTCGGTTTCCTGATTCAGGTTGTTTTCTTCCCGATGAACAAGGAATTGGATAAAGAAAAGAACAACATCCAATGTCATCGCCAGTCCTGTTGTATCAAAGGCAACAGCGAGACCTTCGGAAAGTTTTTTGCTGGACTCGTTAATGGTATTCAGATCGAGATGATCCAATGCCGCAGTGATTCCGATCACAGTTCCGAGAAATCCGAGCATTGGCACTGCCCAAAGGATAAGCCGAACCAAACCGTAATCCGCATCTGTTTTGGCGGCATCTTCTTCCGAAAGATAACGGAGTTCGGAGTCGAGTTCTTCCGCCGAACCGCAACGCCGCACGAAATTCAGTGCAAGCCGGAGCCGCCGCGTCAAAATGGAGGAGCCGTGTTTTTGTTCGTGGCGGGAAAGAATCTCCAAGTAACGGTCAACAAAACGGACATTGACTTTGTGGCAAGGTTCCAGAATCGGACTTTGCCGTAATAATTGCCGTTGGGACAAAACGTGAAGATACTTGATTCCAAGAATGGCAACTCCGATAAAAAACAGGATTGTCGTAATATATTCGACAGGATGTCCTGCAAAGTACCGAACGATTAACGGGTGATCGATCAATCCTTTGTGAATCGGAAGATAAAAGCCAAGACTCAGCAAACCTCCCCATAAAAAGGGTGACGCCAATATTTTATGAATCGTTTTCAATGGTCAACTCCTTCATTGTTATGGTTTCGCCGCAATAGGGCGGTATCCATCTCGTTATATCGTCCGAATAATCGGAAAAATCCATAAAAAGAGAATATTTTCACTGATTGTATCGGATTTTGTGGGAAGTCTACATTTGAAAGGCAACCTCCGGTTTTATCTGACCCTTTCAGGGTATCGATAAAATCCACAATGGGAAAACTCCACAAAATCCGAAATAATCAGTAAAATCATTCACAGGAAGGTAAAGAAAGGTAAGGGAAAAATATTCCAAACTTCCATAAAAATGAGAGAACTTGGTAGTATACTTTTTTCACTATTAACAATTAACTATTAACTATTAACAATTAACAATTAACTATAAGATTCCCGGTTCTTTGACTTCGATTCCTTTGAGAGCCATTTTGAGCGATTCAACATTGGGGGCGACTTCAAAGGCGGTTGCCCGGTCAATTTTTTTCATTTGCACGAGGTCTTTGAGACTCATTGTAAAATCCTGCATTCCTTCCAAAACGCCGATTCGAATGGCGTCGGACAATTTGGAATCTTTTTCTTCGAGAATCAATTTGCGGACGGTTGCGTTGAAGATCATCACTTCGATTGTCGGAACCCGCGAAACGCCCGGCATACACGAAGGCAACAGTTTTTGAGCAACAATTCCTTTCATATTGAATGCCAACGCGCTGCGAATTGCCTTGTGCATGGAGGAAGGAAAGAGGTCGAGAATACGTCCGATGGTACTGGGAGCAGACGAAGCGTGAATGGTTCCAAATACCAAATGCCCTGTTTCTGCGGCATGAATTGCCGTTTCAAAAGTTTCACGGTCGCGCATTTCACCGACAAGCATCACGTCGGGGTCTTCCCGAACCGCGTGTTTCATACCGATACTGAAATCGACCACATCTTGTCCGATTTCCCGCTGATTGATTAAACATTTATCGTCGGTGAACAGAAATTCAATCGGGTCTTCGAGAGTCAGAATATGTTTTCGGTAATGCCGGTTCACCCAATTGAGCATGGAGGCAATCGTGGTACTTTTCCCGGAACCCGTAACACCGGCTAAAAGAATCATTCCTTGCGAAAATTTGCAGAGTTCGTAAAGCGACGGCGGAATGTGCAATTTTTCCAGATCGGGAATAAAGTTATTGATACGCCGTGCCACCAAACCGAGATGTCCCATCTGTTGCAAGACATTGACACGAAAACGCCATGGCACGCCATCGACTTCGCATTGATGGGAGAAGTCAGCCCCGCCGGTATCATTGAGGATTTTCCGGTTTCGCTCGTCCATTGTTGGCAGAATGAGCCGCGTCATTTCTTCATCGTCAATGGGACCGCGTTCCAGATTTCGGAGTTCGCCTTTGATTCGAACGAGCGGCGGACGATCCACTTTCAAATGCAAATCGCTTCCTTCCAGTTTGACCAAAGCACGGTAAAGTTTATCGATTTCATATTCTTTTTTCTTCTTGACAAAACGTTCGGTCAGGGTACTAATATCGACGGACATTGGAAATTCTCTGTGTTAGGGGGAGTTAAAAACAGTAAATGCCTGTAAATTTGTTAATGGATTAATGAATGAATTACGCAACGAGTTCTTCTTTGCGGGTGCGTGGCGGAAAACCAAAATTCTCAAATTTTGAAATCTTTTCCCAATTTTCCCAACCAATTTTTTGTGTCCATTCACGTTTCGACAACGCGAACGCTCTGTGATTTTGGCATTAAAAACCAAGACACAACACAGAGCAAAACATTGACCTTTAGTCAATGTTTGTTATTCTATCGAAAATTTTGATCAAAACAATCCCCTGAAATAGTCCGTGAGCGGTTACGAAAAATTTTCAAAAAATTTTTTGAGAAGGGAAAATACCGTCATTCTGACTCCAACGGGGTCATTCTAAAATTTTCCTCTGTTCGGGTGTTCGAAGTACTCATCGAACACCCGGAACAATCATCAAATGTAACTGTCTATTTTAATTTTAGGCTTTTTGATAAATTTTTCGTCATGTTATTTTGTTTCAGAAAAAATAATTTCTCAAAATCCTTAATAATTGTTATAAATGACAACGTTTTTAAATAGGCAGTTACGGTCGAATGTCCGTTGTAACGATTATAACGGAAAACCGTAAAGAAATCACAAAATACGAATACGGAACAGACGGAATCCATACTTCGGCAGAACATGAAGTTTGGGAAAATGGTGAATTAAAATCGAAAACCCGAACGGAATATCTCAATGACCCATTGAATATAACAGGATATTCACAAGTTTTGAAGCAAACCGAAACGAATATTGTTGCCAATGAAGAAACTGTTACAACGTATGTAATCGGTCATCAACGTATTTCACAAATTGTTGTTAAAAATGGTACGGAACAAGAATATTACTTTACATTCGATGGTCATGGCTCAACTCGTGTGCTACTAAATTTCATTGATGCGATTGTCCAACTCTATTCATTCGATGCTTATGGTAACGCTTTAGAATTTGATTCGACAACAGCATTAACAGAATTCTTGTACAGTGGTGAGCAATTCGATTCAAAAATTGGTCAGCAATATTTACGTGCAAGATATTTTGATCCTGCTACCGGAAGATTCAATCAGCTTGATCCGTTCTTTGGGAATGTGAGCAATCCACAGTCGTTCCATAAATATTTGTACACAAAAACAGACCCAGTAAATGGGATTGATCCGAGTGGAGAAGTAGCAATATTCATTCCCCTCATTGGGTTACTTAGTGGTGCCATGTCTTTTTTAGGTAAGACAGCTATACTTTCATCTGCCATGTCTGCGGCTTTTGGTGCTTTAAGCTATTTTTCCTCAAATGATTCAAGCAAAATAGAAACTCATGGAGGAAGATTTCTATCGGACAAAGAAAAGCGTTTTATTGATTTTATTTTTAGGGCAGCATTTAATAGTTCTACTGATACTGAAAGTTGGCGTATAAAATGCGAACAAGCAATAGGAGCAACCTTGGCGCAAACTAAAATATGGAATCATGGAAATGTTGATGGACTTCTTAATACGCTCCCGCTTCCATATATTATTGCAACCTACACATTTTGGTTCAATTCAGATGTTGGAGCTATTACTTTAGGTAAAAACATATATTTTAATACTGGTGTATTTGCATCTTTAGATGATATTGATAGAATATCATCTAAAGATGATGAAAGCATAAATAGTTCCTGTTGATTTTACGTTTTGAAAGCAATATTGTAACAGTATGGATTCTAAATGTTTTGATAACACCAAGTTATGACAAGTGACATAAATATCGAACAAGAATCAGAGAAACAATTTCAACCTTAAAATGGGCATTTTAAATTTGTACAGACATTTTCGAGAATTTAAGGAGTTTTGTCATGTTGCAAGAATAAATTT
>JAISQH010000364.1 GCA_031274385.1 Planctomycetaceae bacterium
AAAGCCAAAGAAACGTTTATCACTAATAACGTTACCGTAAACGTCATAGGGCAAGCCGAAGTGACGGTGGAAAAAGCCAAAGAAACTGCCGAAAAGGCGGTTGAAACCGTTAAAGAAACAGCGGAAAAGGTGGTCGAGAAAGTCGAAGCCGTTGTTTCGGGAGGTGAAAAAGAAATCGACTTGCTTCTTGGTAACGCAGCCGGTAAACCGAAAGAAATTCTCGATCTTATTAAAGGTTACAAAACCAAACGGGCTTTTGATCCGGCAAAGAACGCTGCCCGGAAACCCAAAGTTTATACTCAGTTTTCTGCTGAGTTTCATAACCCGGACGGTATGACGGTGAACGACAAAACCGGCACCTTGTTCCTTTCCTGCCCGAATTTTAACCGCCGTCCTGAAGACAAAGGCGCAAAAGTTCACCCCGGTTATCTGATTAAAATCAATTCCGACGGAACTTTTGAAAAAGTGTTGACCTTCGAGGAGATCGAAAACATTCAGGTTCCGTCAACGAAACAGATTGGTCCGATGGGACTTGATTTCGGACCGGATGGTCATCTTTATGTTTGTGATAATCAATATTTCTTCGACACAACGAACAAATCCCGGATTCTCCGTGTTTTGATGGACGGTGACAAACCGACCGGCAAAGTGGAAATCGTTGTGGAAGGGATCAAATTAGCCAATGCGATTCTTTGGCTTGAGGATAAAGTTTTGCTGACGGACACGTTTCTTGATTTGGAAGGTGAATTCGGCAGCGGTTGCGTTTGGAAGTTTGGCAAGGACGAAATTCTGAAAGCCGGTTCCGGTGAAAATCCGCCGATTAAGTTGAATCCGCTCAAAAAGGTTGAAGACGATCCGCATTGCGTCACGATTCAACTCGTCAAAAAAATTCCCGGCGGCGGTAACGGCGGACCGGATGGAATTACGGCGGATTCGAACGGAGTTGTGTATTTCGGTAACTTTGGAAACGGTGAAATGTATCGGCTTGTTTTCGACGCAGAAGGCAAAGGAACCGTTGATACGATTCATCCTGCCGGAGAATATTTTCATTGTTGCGACGGAATTTATTTTGACAAGGGAACGAACAAGGTTTATGTAACGGATTCAGCGAGCAACGCGGTTCATGCTTTTGCGCCGCCGAAACCGGGTGAAAAAGCCGTATTCGAAACGATTTGGGAAGGCACGAATACGGATGGTGCCGATGGTTCACTCGATCAGCCTTGCGAACCGATTGTGATTGGTAAGAAGTTGATTATTGCCAATTTTGATTGGCCCTTCCCGGAGTTGCTCAACACCGCCAGTGAGGAACCTTCAACATTGAGCGTGATCGAACTTGAATAAGGAAATTTATTTTCAAAATTCCCAAGCCGGGCAGCGTGAAAACGCAGTTGGTGCCCGGCAACGGAATGGGATAAAGTAACCTTCATTTTCCGATGCGAACGGAGGTAACTGTCTATTTTGTTTTTTAAGGATTGCGCGCCAAGACGCAAAGAAATCAAAGTTAGGTTTTACTTGTTGTGTTTTTGACCGTGTTCATTATTTTATTTTACTCAAGGAAGATTTTTATAACTTCATGTTGTAAAAAATTTGCAAATCATGTTATAAAAAATTTGTTTCATTTTTTTCGTAAAATTTCGTGTTTTTCGTGGTAGAATCCTCCTTTTTCATTTTTAAAAATCCTCTAAAACGAAAAATCGCCACAATGAAATTGACAATTTGATACGATAAAAATGCTCGTTTGATTCTTTGCGTCTTTGCGCGCAAATGAAAATAGACAGTTACGAACGGAGGTTGATTCTTTCGGTTCGTACGATTCGTATTGAAACATTAAATAAAGGGATTTTCTGATGACTCTGACCACAGATTTTGCAATAACGATTGTTGATTATCCGGCGAAACGTCTCGCGGGATTCCGTACTCAAACAACCGTTCCAGCGGCGTCTCACGATTGTTCTCCGCTTTGGCGGAAATTTCATTCTGAAACGAAAAAACGACCGGATTGGAGACGAAAAAAATCTTACGGTCTTTTTGTCAGACCGAATCAATCTATTTCGCTTGATTTCTGGACAGCGTTGGAGATTGCTTCCGATATTCCTGTACCGGAAGGGATGGAGATTTTCGAGTTGTCTTCCGGGAAATTTGTACACTGTCTGATTCCCAACGCGGCAGATATTTTAATGGCATATCATACTGTTTACAGTATTTGGATTCAATCTCAGAATGCGTACGATATTGATATGGAATCCGCCTGTTTCGAACTTTACCCGCCGCGTTGGACGCCAAACGATGCGTTTGATCTTTACGTTCCGCTAAAAACTAAAGAACAGGAACGTAACAAGGAGAATGATTTTGAAACGTCAATTAACGAAGGACATTTGTAGAGGCGGGAACCTTTAGAAGTAAACGTATTCACAAGAAGTTAGCGACAGGGGCTTGCCCCCGAAATGATTGATTCTTTTCGTACGCTTTCGTCCGCAATCAATTTAAGGAGAAAGCACTTGTCGATTCATTTTCGGGGGCAAGCCCCCGTCGCTAACGTGACTTGTGTGATATAGCGAGGTTTGAAACTTGCCGTTACAAAATAAAACGTTACATTATGCCGATCCTGATTACAGATTTTATTCTGAAAAAGAGGGCGGTTCAAATTTTGTACCGGTTAATTCGTACTTTTCTGTTTCTTCAACTTCTTCAACAGTTGAATCGGTTGATTTTTGTGTTGGCGATGATTTTGGGCGATTGCGTCCGTTTGTAACATTTTTTGACAGATCGCCCAATTCGTTGAGTCCTTTTTTCAACTCCATTAATCCCAAACCGATTTGCCGTGCCACGTCCGGCAGGTTCTTACCAAAAAATAAGACACCCAACACCAAAACAATCACAATTTGAAACGGTGTTGGCGTCAGAAATAGATAGCAATCCATCTCAAACCTCCGTTTTTTCACCGGAATTCGGCTTTGCTTTTTCGTCTGCGGAACGAACTGCTTCGTCCAATTCGTCCTCAATACCGGCAACACCTTTCTTAAATTCCACAACACTTCGTCCAAGTGAACGCATCACGCTTGGAAGACGATTGCCAAAAAGCAAAAAAGCCACCACCGCTAAAGCAACATAAGCAAGCGGACTAGCGCCGAACAAAAATCCCAAAATCATTGCAAAAGTCATGTTTTCATCTCCTTTACCGAATCTCGGTCATTGGATTTTTCGGTTTCGCAGCATCCAATGCAACACCACTTCATCCCTAAATCAAACGTTTTTTTATTCTACCACTTTATTAAATACCTGTCAAATGGTCTGATTTTTCGCCAACATAAAAGAAATAGCGAAAATCAAGATAAAAATTTTCGGAAAATGGGAAATTTCGTTAAATTTTACCTAATCCTTGCAACCGCAATGAGTCGATATGTCCAATTGAAGGAAAACCATGCTCCGTCACCGCTTTCCGGTAAAAAACACTTGAAGCGGCTGTGTTCGGAATGACCGAACAAAACAGTCCGTTCGATTTGGGAGAATGAGATGAAAGTAATATCATTTGACCGTTTGTTTTATAAAATTAAAATTCTGTTGACCGTGTTTCTTGTTTGTTTCATGGGGAGCAGTTTTTTTGTTACGAATGTGGCAGCCCAAAATGAAATCGTTTGGGAAAGCGATTTTGAACAGGCGGTTATTCGGGCGAAGACGTTGAACCGTCCGTTGTTCCTCCATTTTTACGGCGACAATTGTCCTCCGTGCAAGTTGATGGAGAGCAATGTGTTCACGGATGGACAGGTGGTTGGCACGATGAACCGGTTTTTTGTGGCACTGAAAATCAAAGTTTCGGAACAACCGCAATTGGCTAAAAAATACGCTATTCAGGTTATTCCGACTGATTTGGTATTGGCACCGGACGGGCAACTGATCCATCGGCGTCAAGGTGGAATTGCGACGGAACGTTTTGTCGAATATCTTCGTTTCCTTTTAAGCAGTGTTCACAAAGAGGCGGTTCAATCCATTCCGACGCCGACGCTGAATCGGCAGCAAACACCGGAATCTCCGCATCTTGTTTCGCAATCGACATTCCAATCATCAACACCTCAAACGGTTCCGTCGCAACAACCTGCAATGCCGAATGTTGCTTCGATTCCCAAAGCGGAACAGATTGATCAACCCTTGCGTGACCCATTTACCAAACAGCCGGTTGTTTCACCGCAGCCTGTTTCGGTACAAACGGTTCCGGTATTGACGGTTCCGGTACAAACGGTTTCGGCGCAGCAGCCAATTCCGGTACAGACGGCTCCGGCATTGACGGTTGCGGCGCAAACGGTTGCGGTCAACCAGACTCCGTCGGAACGAGCCAATCCGGTTCGTGTTACGGAAAACAGACCGGAAGAAGAAAAAGGAATCCTTCCCAAAACAACAGAAACGGCATTTGTTGTTCCGACACACAAGGAGCCGATTGTTGTTCCTTCCGTTTCTTCTGCTTCTTCTGTAGGCTTTTCCGGTAATCCTGACGAAATGACAACAACAATGGTGGAGGTTCCTCTTGGATTGGAGGGTTATTGTCCGGTGCTTCTTAGTACGGAAGAACGTTGGATCCCGGGCAATCCGGCTTACTACACCATGTATCGCGGACATGTTTTTCGTTTTTCCAGTGAAGAAGCGATGGCGGAATTTATGAAATCACCGGCTCATTATGCTCCGGTTGCGATGGGGGAAGACATTGTTCAAATGGTGGATCGAAACAAAAAAGTCTATGGCAACCGCAAGTTTGGGGCTTGGTTTCAGGGGCGTGTTTTCTTGTTCAGCAGTCAGGATTCGTTGGACGCCTTTGCCGCGCGACCGGAATACTACACAGAAATTGCACTAAAATACGAAACCGCATTCAAAGGAAACTTCGGAAGATTTTAAAATAAATGTTTCTGAAAAGATGTTCCGTCTTTGATTTTTCTGAGTAACTGTCTATTTTATTTTGCGCGCAAAGACGCCAAGAGTCCAACGCCCACCTTTTTCGCATCAAGTAATCAATTTGTGGGATTCTACCACGAAAAACACGAAACATTACAAAAAATACTAATATGTTGTCATTCGTTTATAATGAAAAATGAGAACAAAAATATTTCGTGTTTTTTCGTGCTTTTCGTGGTTCAAGTTGAATTTTTAGAATATCCCTTGAATAAAATTAAAAATAAACACGCTCAAAAACAGGGCAAGTTAAAACCAACCTTGAAATTCTTTGCGTCTTTGCGCGCAATCTTTAAAAACAAAATAGATCAGGTACTTTTCTGATTGTTTTGGATTTTGTTGAGAAATAAAATCCGAAATAATCAGAAAATTTTTTTACCGCCTGACTTGACGGCGATTCAAATATTTGGAAAATAGGAAAATATTGTTTGTCGTTTGTTTCCTTTCTCACCTTGCCGTTGCATTGTCAACGCGCTAACCCCTTAATGCTTCTATGAAAAAAACTCATCTGTATGGAATTTCGTTGTGTTTCCTTTTCCTCTTTGCCGTTACCGTGACGGCTCAGGAAACCACAACACCGCCTGTCGGCGAACGGTTACAACTTGAAAAAGCCGAACGCGAACGCCCCGCAACAAACGGGTTAAAAGTCGAGAAAAAATTCTCCGGTCGCCTTCCAAACGGTTTTAAGGATGTCGTCTCCAGCAAGCAACGTGACGATATTTACGCTCTTCAGAAAGATTATGCGGAGTTAATCGAATTGCTGAAAATTCGTATTGAACTTCTGGAAGAAGAACGCGATAAACAGATCGAAGCCTTGCTGACTTCCGAACAGGCTCAAAAAATCAAGCAGCAACAGCAAGCCAAACCTAAACGAGCAGCCAAACCCAAAACGACGGAATAAAATCCGTAGCAATAAGTTGTTCCTGTTCTTGAGAATGTCTCAAATGCGTATTTCCGTCATTTTGTCGGCGGTGTTGTTGTTTCCGATAGGGACAGTTTGTGCTTTTGCCGAATGTTTTTTATTGGACATTTCGCTTCCGATTACCGGTCAATCGTCACACGCTGTTGTCCGGTCTTTGGAGCGAACGGTTCAGGAAATTTCGGAACAAAAAATTTCTGAACAGAAAAATCCTGATCAGGAGATTTCTGTTCAGGAAAATCAACAATCGCAACGTACAGAATCAAAGCCGGTTGAAGAAAAACCGGCACTTGAATCAACACCGACTGTTATTCTTTGTTTCAAAGTCAATGCTGATCAAGAGGAGTTTGGACGCGGCAGTTCATTTGGGGCGTGTTACGAATTGGCTGATTTGCTTGTTAGCGGAAAGTTTCACGGAATCCGAACGGTTGCGTATTTTCCTCAATCGGTTCGGGGACATGCTTTGCTTGTTGCGTTAGCCTGCAGCGAACGTATTGCGGCGGAATCAGCCGAAATCGGCGAGGCGGGAATTGACGAGACAACCATTTCGTCGACGCAACAGCAAGCGTATCAGGAAATATCCAAACGTCGGCGAACTCTTCCTCCGGCGATGGTTGATAAGTTGCTTGATCGCCAAACCGAATTGATCCAAATTGAAACGGAAAAAGGAATTCGTTTGGTTTCTCCGGCGGAAGTGAAAGAACTTCGTCAAACGGAAACCTTCGCTGCCGAACCGACAACATTGATTCCTTCCGGTGCGCCGGGACTTTTTACGGCGGATGCAGCCCGGAAACTTGGTCTTATCAATCTGATTGCCAATGATCGGGTTGCTTTGGCGCGGGGGCTTGGTTTTCGACCGGATGAGATTAAAAATGCACCGATTTCCGGTGAGCAGGGTCACGCGGTTCGTATTAATCTGACCGGTTTAATGAACAGTGACAAAGTTGGCTCGGCGATTCGGAGTATTCAAACGGCGTTAGAACCGAATCCTGTGACAATTAACCAGCGAAAGGTTGGCACGGTAAAGGTTGATTTTCTTTGCCTTTACATTGATTCACCCGGCGGCGACATTGAAGCAAGTCTGAACATGGCGTCGTATCTTGCCCGTAATATTGATTCGACAAAAGTTCGAACGGTTGCTTATATTCCGTATCAAGCCCGCTCGGATGCGGCGATTATTGCGTTGGCATGTGATGAAACGGTTCTTGGTCCCGGTGCGATACTTGGCGGTGACGGAGCCAACGTGTTTTCTGTAGCACAAATCACTGATGCACGGCAGATGATTCGCGAATTTTTGTCACAGGAAACAATCCGGTCATGGTCATTACCGGTTGGTTTTGTTGATCCTGATATTGAGATATTCAAAGCAACCCGTTCGGGTCGGCTGATTGACTATTTTTGTGACGAAGAACTCAAACAGTTACCCGATGCCGAACTTTGGAAAAAGGGTGAAACCGTCAAGGAAAAAGGCAAACTTCTTCAAATTGTCGGTGGAAAAGGGGAACAATATTTTGTTGATCGATCTGCCAAAGATTTTGCGGAGTTTAAGTTTCTTTATGGTCTTGAGGACGAGCCGTTGTTAGTTGAGCCGACTTGGGCGGATCAATTGGTTCAGTCACTTTCTTCGCCCGGTATGTCTGCGTTTATTTTGCTGATTGTTTTTTTGGCGGTAACGATTGAAGCCCAAACGCCGGGAATTGGTATTGGAGCTTTTGTTGCGGCGGTTGGCATTGTCTTATTTTTCTGGCTCCATTTTCTTGGCGGCACGGCAGGCTGGCTTGAAGTTTCTTTGTTTCTGGTGGGCGTTGTTTGTGTACTGCTTGAGATGTTTGTACTTCCCGGCGTTGGAATTTTCGGAATTGGCGGTGCGATTGCGATGATTACCTCGTTGGTTCTGGCGAGCCAGACATTTATTATTCCGCAAAATTCGTACCAATTTTCTCAGTTGCGTGGTTCATTCCTGATTCTGGCAGTTTCCGGGATTGGCGTTTTGATACTTGGCAATATTCTGGCTCGTACCTTGCATAACGCCAATAAACCGAAAAACACGGCGTTAATTCAGGAAACAGAAAAACTGGCTCATTACGATCCTCTTCTTGGTCAAACCGGAGTTACCATGACGCCGCTGGTGCCAGCCGGAAAAGCAATAATCGGCGGCGAACCGATCAATGTTGTTTCCGATGGCGAGTTGATTGAAAAAGGTGAAACAGTTAAAGTGATTGAGGTGGTTGGTTATAAAGTTGTTGTCCGAAAAATGGAAACAACTGATAGTGCATAAAAACGCAACGAAAAAACTCCCTACATTGCTTGTATTTCCGAACATTCACCAATCGAATCAAATCAAATCTTAAACTGTTCGTTCATGATAAATTTGCACAAAATTATCGATAAGAAATTGAATCTGTTTATTTGATATTTTCTTTTCGTTACTCATTTTTCTTCGACAATTTTGATTTCTTCGCTGGTGAGTCCGTAAAGTTGATACACAATCGAATTGATTTTGTCTTCGCAGTACGCAATATTTTCTTCCATCTGACTTAAACGCGACGGATATTTTGCTTCTGCCTTTTCAAGATTTAATTGTAAAAGTTGATCAACAAGGCGGGTAATATCGTCATGATTTTTTTGATCTGATTTATTTGAGAAATTGAGCGGCGGGAGAGTGATGTATTGCGAATAAATGCTGTCCATCACACGTGCCGTTTCTGTTGTATCACTGAACAAAACTTTTTGTAAATAAAAAGACGTAATTGGGACGTTTAATATCGCACATAAAAATTGATAAGAACAAGGGTATAAATCTTGTTTTATTGTAATATTGACTAGTTTTTCTGTTGTCAAATATTTTCCTTCGGGATCAGGAAATGCGACCATTCGGCAACCGCGTAATACTTTTATGAATACTCTTGGAATCATAATTTTATCCATTTTGCTTCGGTATTCTTGCGGAATTGTAACGGAATTGACTTTACTCAAAAACCATCTTTTGACATCTGGAACTTTATTGATCCATTTTATTTTTCCCTTTTGAAGTGTTTTTTTTATATTATCAGGAATATACAATCCCCGAAAAATATTTTCAGCAACATTCCCTAACTTAATACTATTTTCGTATAATTTTAAGATTAAATTTTTTTGTGCTGAATTCAATCCGATTACCGGAATTGTTTTTGTAATTGAAATTACTCTCTTGTCAAAATGTCCAAGCGAGCGAATTTCCTTTGGACTTTTCGGAAGTTTTAAGGGAACGGCTTGTGAAATTTCCGGTTGTTTCATTTTTGCTGTTTTATCAAAAATAAGAATGACCGATTCCAAGTTGACATCAGGAAAAGCAATTCCAACATCCATTACGTTACAAATGCTATTATTTTGTGACAACAAATTCCGAATACTACTCCATGCAGCATAATAACAAATTGTTTTCGGAACAATCATCCCTAATCGTTGCTTTGAAAGACGGCTTGCAAATTCAAGAAAATAAGCGGCACTATCAGGTGTTGTGTTTGTAAAATGCGTTTTCAAATAAGACTTATCGACTCTTAAATCAGCTCCCCACGGCGGGTTTCCGATAACGCAATCGAATCCGCCTTGTTTGAATACATTGGGGAAAACCTTTTGCCAGTTGAATGGTTTGATTTTTCGGTCGTCGCCGAAGTCAAAATTATTGTCGTAAAAATCAGTGTCAATAAGACTGTTTCCGTCGCGAATATTGTCGTCAATTGACGGCAAA
>JAISQH010000447.1 GCA_031274385.1 Planctomycetaceae bacterium
ACAGCCGGCAATTAATCTGAAAAGTCTAGGGGAAACTTCTAAAAACCGAGACTAACCACGAAACACACGAAATTTTACGAAAAATATCATTATTGTAAATCGTTTGTAATAAAAAAGTGATAATAAAAATTCTTTCATGTTTTTGTGTGTTTTTCGTGGTTAAAAAAGAGTTTTTATGAAGTTGCTCTAAATTGGAAAGCAACCAAAACTTGCCAAAACGGAAGAAAAAGAAAAAATTTTGGCGGGAAATCGGGTGGGGGGATTGCCGAACCGCTTCACTTCGGTATATTATCTCGCTCCATCACTGTTCGGAGAGAATTGCGAAACGTTTGTCCGTTATCACAACAGGTCGTTCAAACCGCCTTTCTGATTCATCGGATAATTTTTTTTTTTCAAAGCGTCCCAACTCTCCCCTTGACTAATAACAGCGTAATGGTAAATTTAACGACTTCCCTGACCGTTATCGGATTTCGATCTGTTTTGATCGCTCGGTAAACAGGGAATCCATTCAGGTTGTTTGGCAATTGGAATTTCGGACAAAACTAGCGGAGAATGACCGTGACGGGAATCGGACAAGAAGTAATTCGTATTCGGATGGAAGCATTTGACCACGCAATCCTTGATCAAAGTGCTGCCGATATTGTTGATACTGCCAAAAGGACAGGCTCCGTTGTTCGCGGTCCGATTCCGCTTCCAACACGGATCGAACGGTACACCGTTTTGTCCAGTCCTCATGTCGATAAAAAAGCACGACAACAGTTCGAAATCCGAACTCATAAACGTGTTATCGACATCGTTCAGGCAACCGCCAAAACAATTGATGCCCTGAATAAATTGACGTTGCCGGCTGGCGTCGATATTAAAATTAAAGCAACGGGAAAAAAATAAAATCATATTGCCATCGAAATTTTCAAATTTCACCGCCGATTTCCTATTGTCAGTTTTAACAAAATAAATCGGATTGCCGTTTCGGTGCTTTTTGAATTTTCAAGTGAAATAAGTTAATAAATTAAAATTAAGTTAAAATACCCTATAATATTTGCCTATATTGATTCGGGATAACATCAATTTTCGATCTATATTATTATTATTATTAAAATAGGTTAACAACCCGCAAAAAGCCATGGGAATCGGATTATTAGGACAAAAAGTCGGTTGTACTCAATTGTACACAGAAACCGGTGAAGTTATTCCGGTGACGGTGATTCAAGCTGGACCGTGTAATGTTCTTCAACTTCGTACTCTGCGGCGCGATGGTTATGAAGCGGTTCAAATCGGATTCAAAGACAAAAAACGTAATCGGGCAGCCAGAAGTGAACGAGGTCATGTCGCAGATCTCGAAAGCAAACGCCGGAAATCGCGCCTCGCCGCAGGTGAAGAACTTGAACCAAAGGCAAATTGCGAACCCAAAAAATTTATCCGTGAATTTCGTATTCCAACGGAAGGTTTTGCTGTTGGTCAGGAATTGACAGTTGATATTTTTGAACAAGTTCATTCCGTTGACGTGACGGCAATCAGCAAAGGTTGCGGTTATACCGGAGTTATGAAACGTCACAATTTTTCCGGTCAACGAGCAACGCACGGTGTGAAAAAATGTCATCGGCATCTCGGTAGTTCCGGTTGCAGCGCGTTTCCCAGCCGGACGCAAAAAGGAAAACGAATGCCCGGTCAATACGGAGTTGATCAGGTGACAATCCGAAACCAAAAAGTGGTTTTGATCGATAAAGAAAATAATTTGTTGGTGATTCGCGGTGCAGTGCCGGGTCCCAAAGGAGGTTATGTTCGGATTAATCCAACGAATATCCTTCCTGCTCCAAAAAATAATCCTTGGAAACTGGCTTCCAAAACCGCTGAATAGATTGAAATCGTCACTAAAAATAACAAAATACAAAAACATTAAGAAATTGTTGTCCTCAATTATTATGGCAAACGTTGAATTACCTATTTTTGATAGATACGGAAAGGAAGTCGATAAATTGACTGTCGATCCGAATACGATTGCATCGCGCATTAGTTCGCAACTTTTGCACGACGCAGTTGTTATGTATCAGTCTAATCTTCGTCAAGGTTCCGCCAAATCGAAAACTCGTGCCGAAGTTGCCGGACATAAAAAGAAAATGTACCGCCAAAAAGGAACCGGTAACGCTCGTGCCGGTCATCGGCGAAGCGGTGTTCGGCGTGGCGGCGGTCATATTTTCGCGAAACAACCTCGTGATTGGTCATATCGGTTGCCGCGAAAAGCTCTTCAGGTTGCGACCCGAATGGCAGTTGCTTCAAAAATAAACGATTCTCAAATTACGCTGATTGATGTTCTTTCGATTGATGCACCCAAAACGAAAGAAATGGTTTCTGTTCTCAAATTTCTCGAAATTAAAGAAACCGTTCTCGTTGCCATCGAATCTTATAACGTCAATCTTTACAAAAGTTTCCGAAACATCGACGGTGTGCGAATTCTTCCCGTTTCGGAACTTAATGCTTACGAAATTCTTCGACCCAAACGGGTTTTATTCAC
>JAISQH010000571.1 GCA_031274385.1 Planctomycetaceae bacterium
GAATATCCCTTGAATAAAATTAAAAATAAACACGCTCAAAAACAGTGCCAGTTAAAACCAACCTTGATCTTCTTTGCGTCTTTGCGCGCAATCTTTAAAAACAAAATAGACAGGTACATCGACGGGAGTTTGCCTCTTAAATTGATTGCGGACGAAATTGATTGATTGCGGGTACGAGATGAATCAATCATTTCGGGGGCAGCCCCCGTCGCTAACGCGACTTGTGTGGTATAACAAGGTTGCCTACCTTCCTGTTGGAAACTCCAAAAACGAAACGGGAAAAAAAGAAAAAAGAAAACCGAAAACTAAAATGGAAGGAGTAGATAAAAATGAGAAAATATTTTCCTTTCCCTTCCTTCTCACACCTGCCTTTACTCAATTTCACGACTTGGTATAATGACGAACCATTGAGTGGAGATTTTGTCTCCGGTTTTTGAATAGATTAACCCCAACATCATTCTGAGCAACAAAATTATGAGTAATCTGGTCAGTCCCAAACCGCCCAAAACGGATATTAAAAAAGTTGCCATTCTTTTTTCAGGAGGTCCCGCACCAGCCGCCAACTCTGTGATTGGTAGTGCCGCCCTCTGTTTTGCCCGTGCCGGAATCGAAGTTTACGGCATGAAAAATGGCTACACCCACCTTATCAATTACAAAGACGGAACCCGCCTCGAAGAAGGACAACATTATCTTCGGCTTGATCAAAAAATTGAAGAAGGGTTGCGTACTTCGCGCGGTATTATTATTGGCACCGCGCGGGCAAATCCGGGTAAATTGCTCAAAAATCCAATGGATTTGAAAGACCCCAAGAAGACCGCGCCGCTTCTGACTGTTTATCAGGCACTCCGTTCACTCGATATTGACGCATTGATTTCGATTGGCGGCGACGACACGTTGACAACTGCGGCGAAGTTCAAACTTGTCATGGACGTTCTGCCCGACGATCAAAAACGAATCAAGGTTGTCCATTTGCCCAAAACCATCGATAACGATTATAAGGGAATTGATTTTACGTTCGGTTATTTTACGGCGGTGGAAATGTTGGCGCACGAAATTCGTAACCTTTTGGCTGATTCCGAAGCGACCGAAACAGGTTACATTTCGCAGGTGATGGGTCGCAAAGCGGCTTGGCTTGCTTACGGGGCGTCGATTGCCGGAGAAGCCAGTATGGTTATCGGACTGGAAGATATTCATCAAAATTGGTACGCCACAGAACCAACTGTTGATCCTGAAACAGGAAGTATCATGACCGGTGAAGACGGCAACCCGATTTTGCGACAGATTTTCGATGTACAGAAAGTGGTGGATCGTTGTGTTGATGTGATTCAGGCACGTGAAGCGGAGGGCAAAACGGCATTTGTTGCGGTTGTTTCCGAAGGACTTGCGGAATATCTGCCGCTTTCGGAAATCAAAATGTGTTGTTCCGACGACGAATACAAATCGCTGAAACCCGACACGTTTGGTCATTTTCCCGTTTCGCAACTTAAATACAGCAGCCGTTTGGGGCGTTTGATTGCCGAAGAGTACAAAAAACGAACCGGTAAATCAAAGAAAATGGTCGGGTTGCAATTTGGTTACGAAATCCGTTGTAATCAACCGACGGCGTTTGATGTGGTTCTTGGCAGTCAGATTGGAGTTGGCAGTTACAAAGCGCTTGCGGAGTTGGACAAGAGCGGGGTGATGATTTCGGTCGGACGAACAATGAATCTGATGTATCCGGCTTTTGAGGAATTGATTGACATGGCTCGGCTTCGGGCATACGAACGCCCGATTTCCGTCGGTAGCGATATTCACCAACTCGCACGTTATCTCGAAGGATGGGTCAAAGAATAGTTGATAGTGGAGAGTGGAAAGTTGAGAAGAAATCACTTGTAACGTGATTAACTAATTAACTAATCGCTTTTCATTCTCCGCTTTCCGTTCTCTGACTCTCCACTATCAACTCTCCACTCTCCACTATTGTGATGCGTTTTCCTTTTTCGTTGACCCGTAGCATGGCGTTGTATATGTTACGGAAAAAAATCAGTGGGCAGAAAAAATTCCCGCTTGTTCTGATGCTGGAGCCGTTGCATTCTTGTAACTTGCATTGTAGCGGCTGCGGCAGAATTCGGGAATATGCCGACACGATCAACAAGCATTTGACGGTTGCCGAATGTCTTAATTCTGTTACGGAATGTGATTCGCCGATTGTCAGTCTTTGCGGCGGTGAACCGCTTCTTTATCCTGAGATTGTCGAGTTGGTTGATCGGATACTCCGGTTGGGCAAACACATTTATTTGTGTACAAATGGTCAATTTTTGGAAAACAGGCTTAGTGATTTCATACAACTTTCGTACAAAAACCGCCGGACAAAAAGGAAAATGTTTTGGAATGTTCATCTTGACGGTTCCGAATCGTTACACGATGCCATTGTTGAAAAACCGGGTGCTTTTGTCAAAGCGGTCAACGGGATTACGGCTGCCAAAAAGGCAGGATTTTATGTGTACACTAATACGACGTTGTACAAAAAAACGGAGATTGCCGAACTGACCGATCTTGCCCGGCAACTTGAACAGATTGGTATTGACGGGATGATGCTTGCTCCCGGTTACGGTTATGAATCGGTTAGTGCCGAATCATTTTTTCTGACCCGCGAGGAAACGTACGAAAAATTCAAATCGGTACGAAAATTGCTTGGTCAATTCCGAATGACGGCAACGCCGATTTATCTTGACTTTTTGTGCGGTGAACGAAAATTACCTTGTGCTGCTTGGGCGAATCCGACGCGAAACATCAAAGGTTGGAAATCTCCGTGTTATCTTGTTACGGATCGACATTACGCAACGTATCGGGATTTCATTGAATTAACGGATTGGTCACGGATTGGTCACGGCAACGACCCGCGTTGTGAACATTGCATGATGCACTGCGGCTTCGAACCGGCAGCCGTACTCTTCGGCAATCGCCTTCGCGACCTAATCCGTTTGGCAATATGGCAAATCAGTTAATATTGAAAATTCTTGCCGTTCAATTAATGGAGTACAGTAGATGACCGTTTTCCGTAACTATTTACTAAATGGTCACTAAAAAACACAAAGCAGTGGTACCTTTCTATTACTTTAAGCCGAAGTTCCAGTAAAAAAAAAAAACATTTTTTTGCTGGAACTATTTTTGGCACAAGGAGTTATGTAAATTGTTGTTGAAAAAGTGTAGACATGTGATTTTTTATTTGGTGCTATTGACGGCAGGTTTTGATGTATGTGTTATACTATACACATGCACGTTGCAAAAATACCTAACCGGAATTCGTCGCCCACCTACCTCCTCCGCGAATCGTTTCGCGAAGACGGCAAGGTGAAGAACCGCACGTAACTGTCTATTTTAATTTGCTCGCGGAGACGCAAAGAGGATTTGCGGTGATCTTTTGAACTAAAACAATTCCGCAAAACAATTCCGTAAAACAATTCCGTAAAAAACTCCGAAGGAGTTGACTTTGGATAACCCCGTGCAAACGAAGTGCAGCACGGGGTAAGTGTACAAAAAAAACGAGAACTCCGTAGGAG
>JAISQH010000574.1 GCA_031274385.1 Planctomycetaceae bacterium
TAGCGACGTTATTATGCATAACCGGCGGTGTAGCGCAGCGCAACCGCCGGACAACGCCCCTCCAACCATCAACAAGTCGCGCAGCGACGGCATTATCAAAAGCGGAGTTTAGGGAATGAGACGAAGATGGGTCTCGATAATGTCGTCGCTGCGCGACTTGATGATGGTTGGGGAGGGGACGGCGTCCGGTGATTGCGCTGCGCTCCATCACCGGTTATGCATGATGCCGTCGCTGCGCGACTATTGAAAAAATGGATGTTAAAAGGGTGGTATAACGAGGGCGTTGCCCGACGCTATGATCTTTTGCCACTTCGGGGCGTTTTAAGGAACTTAGAGAAAAGGTCTAATATTCTTCTCTTCTCTTTTTCGTGTCTGTTCGTGTCTTTCGTGGTTGATAATCTCGTCGCTGCGCGACTAAGGAAAAATAAAAAAATCTACCTCTTTGCGTCTTTGCGCGCAATCCTTGAAAAACAAAACGGACAGTTACGCAATTAAATTAAATACCCGAAACGGCGTCATTCAGGATACCAAGATAGAACGAGAAAACCCGAAAAATCATGAAGATAATACAAATCGCAATACAACCATACACCGCAAAACCGCCGATAACTGACAAAACTTTCAAATGGAGCAACGATTCCTGTAAATATTGATTGGTGAGTTTGTGCATTAATTCCGGCAGATTCCCGGACTGTTCGCCGGCATCAATACTCGAAAGCAAATCATCATCCAACCTTTTTGCCGTCTGAAACGCATCGGTTAATGTGCCGCCGTTTTCAATTTCGTTGAGAATAACAGGTAATTGATCGCGAATCGGCGCAAAACCGGTTCCCTGAAACGAAAGCGTTAAGGCGCGGCAAACGTCCATGCCGGTTCGCATTGTCAGGTGCAAGCCCCACGTCAACCGCATCAGAGCAAGCGTCTTCAACATCCTGCCAAGTTTAGGAATCCGAACAAGAAAATAATGAATTGGTCGGCTGCGTTGAATGTTGCCTTTTATAAACCGATACAACAGCACGCCGATTGCCCCAACCGCAGCAAGAAAAATCACGTAACGGACAAAACCGGTCATGCCGACAAGTCCGAAACCAAATAAATCAATACGTTGTTCGGTAATTTGTTCGATCACGCCGAGAGCCAAAATCAGGATTCCGATAATAATAATCGCAGCACTCAATTCAATGATTGGCCACGTCAATGATTTGAGAAAATCACGGCGAATCTGGATCATCTGATCATAATAATCTGCCAAATCCGTCAGCATTTCACCAAGATGACCGGATTCTTCACCCACTTCAATCAACGCAACAAACATTTCACCGAGTTGTTTTTTGAACGGTTGGAGCGATTCGGCTAACGAATGACCGTCTTCCAGTGACCTGACCACCTCCTGCCAGAGTTTTTGGTTGCGTTGACGGGGTGCTTCCCGTTTCATGGCGTCAATCAGATTGAGACCGGCTTTGACTGAAATACCAACACGACGGCAAAATCCTGATAACTGTTTCATTGAGAATTGAAAATTGAAAATTGAAAATGGAGAATATAAGAATGAAAAATTGAAAATTAAGAATCAAAAAAATGGTGATTTCAATTCGTTTCAGTATTGAACCATTTCCCCAACAATTTTCAATTGTCAATTCTCAATTTTCAATTGTCAATTCTCAGTTTACTCTTTTCTTTTTCGGGATGCAATCGGCAGAATTGGTTTTTTTATTACATTCCTATTCCTTCCGGTGAATTTTTGCTGACCTCTCACCAAAAAAGTCGTTCTTTTTTTCCTTTTGAACGATTCGGAAGGTAGATTATCTCCTGAAACTTCATCATTGCCGGGATTAATTTGGGTTGGGGACAATTTACCGAAATCATCATTTGGAGAGGATCATGCAACGAAAAATCATTCGTTTTTTGTTCGTTTTGGCAATACTGATTGTTTGGAATGTACCGGAAGCCAACGCGGTGAATCATATCCGGTTCGCTTGGCATGACGCAACACGAAACCGAACCATTCCGGTCAAAATATTTTATCCGTCAAAAGAGAGCGATGACAAATTACCGGTCATTGTGTTTTCGCACGGGTTGGGTGGTTCGATTGATTGCTGCTCTTATCTTGCCAACGCTTGGGCGTCACAAGGGTTCGCCGCCGTGTTTTTACAACATCCGGGAAGTGATGAGCAAATTTGGAAAGGCAAAGCTCTGATTTTGAACGAATTTAAAGAAGCGTATCGGCATAACTGGAACGGGCGAACCAGAGCGGAAGATATTCGGTTTGTCTTGGATCGTCTGGAACAACTTATTGCGGCAAATCATCCGGTTGTCAGTAAGTTGGATCAAGACCGGATTGGAGTTGGCGGTTACGATCTTGGTTGTTTGGCTTCGTTGCTTGTTGCCGGTCAGGTTCCGTCTGACGGTGGCGATTCGCTTTACGATTCCCGAATCAAAGCGGTTTTGGCAATGAGTCCTCCGGTTCGTTTTACGAACAAAAGTTTTCAGGAAGTTTATGATCCGATTGGGGTGCCGTTACTTTTCATT
>JAISQH010000662.1 GCA_031274385.1 Planctomycetaceae bacterium
TCAATTGATATTTTTGTAATATGAAGTGATAGAAAACTTCCTTGAGTAAAATAATGAATACCATCAAAAACAGAACAAGTTAAAACTAACCTTGAATTTCTTTGCGTCTTTGCGCGCAATCCTTAAAACAAAAGAGACAGTTACCAATGGGTCTCTCAAAACAAAAAAAGTAAGTTTATTGGCACATGATTACTTAACCATCATTCCATTTTCCATCATTCCATTTTCCATTGTCAATTTTCCATTTTCAATTTTCAACGTAGTTTGTAATCCGAACATCGCGAACGCTTCCTTTAAGTTGGTATTGTTCACCTGTTCCGCCGCTGTAGTTGCCGATCATGAGCGAACCTGTCCATGACCGCGTTTTCCGAATCCGCGCTGCTTTTTCGGCAACCGGCTTGCCGTCCTGAATAATCCGTAACGAGTTCCCGTCATATTGGCAAACACAATGCGTCCATTGCCCAAGAGTGAGGCTGCCGCCGTCGCAGTCAACTCCGGCAACATGCCAACGAAGCCGGTTGCCAATCCATTGCACAAACCAACCCGATTCGTTCCAACGACCAAAACTAATCAAAACCGGCATCTTCGTCTGTTCATCTATTTTCGCCCAAAAATCAACCGTGATTCGTTTGTCAAAATTATATTCCGAACGATTAGGAAAAACGAGTTGACCATTTGTTACGATGTCAAGTGATTCGCCCGTCAACTTCGCATCGCCTTGCAATATTCCGGTAACAACCGAACCGTCGGACAATCCGGCAACCGCTTCGTTTTTCAATGCCGATTCAAAAAGAACTATTTTCGGTACGGGTTTTGCGGCAATTTCGATTTCATCGGAATCATCACCCGATTCGCCGCGCCGCGAAATAGGACGAATCCGATAACGATAACTCTTTTCCGGTTCGCCCGACGTATCCTCAAAAGCAATTGCCGAAATGGGTTCGGCGGTTAAATGTTCCCATTTTTCTTTCATTGTCCCGCCGAAACCGGTCTCACCGGAACCGGTCTCAACAGTTCGGGCGTTCTTTTCACAACGTAAAATATCGTAATAAATCAGATTGTCAGAAGAATCTGAATTATGGTTCCAGAAAAGCCGGACGCAACCCGGTATTGATTCCGCTGTGAAATGTTCGATTTTCGGTAACGGGTTTGGCTTCGGAACTTCAACATCCCGAATGATTGGCTCGCTTTTTTTCCCAACGTTGTTTTCAAGAATCAACGTGTATTGGTTCATTCCGATTTTTGCCGCTGTGTCGGAAAACTGAAACGCCGTCGTCTCGGCAATCGGTTCGCCGTTACGGTAAAGATGGAACGTCAAACCGTAAGTTGCTGACGAATGTTCCCAATTTAATAAAACAACCGAGTCCGCAAAAACGGTTGCGGTTAATTCAGGCATTTTGTACGGAATCGGAGTCGGTAAAATCTGACGGAATTGTCCGTTCACCGAAACCGCGTTCGGCATATCAATTCTTGGTTTTCCCAAAACGTCACAACGTGTTATTTCAATCAGCCGAAGCATTTTCTGATAATTCGGATCGTCAGCGGACTTGAACGAAACAAACGGTTCACCGTCTTTATTCCAAGTCCGCCAATCCTGTTTCGGAAACCAATCAAGGTTTTGGACGGCGTGTTGATAAGTTGAATTGGTCACCATGCGAAGGCGTTGCCAATTTTGATCGACTTTGGCGTCACGGCAAAAACCAAGCCCCAAACCCTGTTCCGACGATTTTAGTAAGGGTACGGGTACGGTTAAGGGTGACGGTAACGGTAACGGCGCACGCAGAATCCGGCTCCATTCCGGTTTTTCAAGGTTGATCCAGTCCGGCTCGAAACGTTTAACGTTACCTTTTTCGTCAGCGTGGCAAGTCAGACAACCGGCATCATTCATCACTTCAATCAATTCCGACTTGAGTTTTTGCCAAGCGGGAAGCGTGTAACCGTTTTTGGTGTAGTTCCAGGTTCCGTAATACAGTCCGTTCGAGTCGATCCACGTCAACATCAATTCCCGTTCGGCTTGCGTCATCTTCGGGAACCGGTTTTCGTGTCCCGAAATGACAACCTCCGCAAGCGGAGCCTTGCCGGAACCGTGAGAATACGGACGGAGAATTTGAGCCGACCAATGGGCGGTTCCGTTCATGCAGTCAATTCCTCCAATTAACGGAGCCGTATAAATCACTTCGCGGCGGCTGACCAGATTTTCGTAGCTGTTACTGAAATACTCCGTCCAACCGCCGGTCAGATCAAGCCCCGATTCGATTCCGTCTTCGCCGCCGTGACAACGAACGCAATGCCGATTGAGAATCGGTTGAACCATAGACGGATAATCAATGAAACCGGAACCCCACGATTCCGGTTGTAACCGGCTTGGTTCGCGGTTCAAGCCGCTCCGGTTGGCGGAATCTGCCAATGGTGTTGTGTATTCATGGCAGCCGACGCAAGAGCGGGTTGTTCCCGGCGCAGCCTGAATAAATGTACGCATACTTCGGACAAGTTTGTAATCTTTATCCAGCAGTTGAAAATAAACCGCTTTGCCGGACGGAACCGTAAAAAAGACGGAGCCGTCTTCTTCAACCGGAACAATACCAAGATCATTTTTCGAACTGAACGCCAAAGCCGCTGAGACGAGAAATGTTTGATTCAAAACGGTAGGACCTGGTGACGGGCTGATTCGGCTTGTTTCTTCAAAGACGCGGAGCCATTTGATCGAACCTCGCGGAACACCGGGATTGCCGGCATAAACATCTTGTACGAAAAATTTCCCTTCCGCCCGCGAACGGTCAACCCGATCCGCAAGAACCGGCGGAACCGGACGCGGCGCAACAGGAATCGGATGATGAAGATCAATATTCGGATCGGAAAGCAGGATTTTCTTGTTTCCGTAACGATCAATCAGCATCAGAGAATTTTTTTGACCTTTTTCAAATTGTCCGCTGTAAAGAACAAGATTTTCCGACAATGCCCATGGATCACAGGATTCGCCCTGATCATAAACCGGATTTTCGGGATGTTCCAGATTGGTGATGGCTGCGATATCGTCTTTGCCTTTGCGAAGATCAATCATTGCGATAGAACCGCGTGGCGGGGCGTTATGTTTTGTGAATGTACAACAAATAAGATGGGACACACCGGGAACGTTACGTAATTGGAGAGTGGCTTCGGGAAACACGAGATTATTTGCGAATTGAGCGGTTTCGTTGGTTCCGTCGGGAAAAACCGTCCAGGTACTTTGTTGGGTCAACGCGGTTTTGTCAATATATTCCCAACGTCCGAACAAGATACGACCATCGGGCATAACGGACGGATCAAATTCGTTAACGTTATTAACTGAAATCGGATGAATATCGCTGCCGTCGGCGTTCATCACGTGCAAGATATTGACACCGTTATTGGCACACGGCACGAGACCGCTGAACCGAGTTGACGTGAACACAACACGACCATCGGGCAAATAAGCCGGCATCACATCGTGGTTCCCACCGCCGGAACCTTGATATTGGTTGCAACAATTGGTTTTGCAATCGGTGAGTTGCCGCAAACCGGAACCGTCAATTCCGATTTCGTAAATGGAGGTTCCGCCATTTTGTGACGCTTTGAAACAAAATAAAATCCGCGAAGCATCCCATGAAAGATCGGGATCACTGTAAACCCCTTCGCCGAGCGTTTCGGGTGTGTGCGGGTCAATGACGGCGCGGATACGTTGTTGTTCGGGCGGGTCGGACGGGTTTTCAAGAACATAAATTCCGCCACCGGGACGCCATTTATAAAATGTATCGTAAATATGCAGACCAAGATAATTGTGTTGCCTGACAAACAAAACAGGAACATCAATCCGCATCTCCACCGCACCAACCAATGTCGCCGATAATAAAATAAGGCACGAAAAAATTGTTTGATAACACATCAAATCACCTTTAAGATAGGGTTCAACGAAACATTTCGTAACAATACTTCCCCTGTACTGCGCAGGCTTGCACGGGGTTATCCAAATGGAACTCCTACGGCGTTATTTTTCCTGATTATTTTGGATTTTGCGGAGTCTTCCCATTGATTGTATCAAAAAAAAACAGTGTTGTACAACACTGAGTCATTTTCTCCGGTTTTAATGTTTTAGTCGCGCTAGCGACGACATGATCGAGACCAATCTCTTTTGTCTCATTAAACTCCACTTTTGATGATGTCGTCGCTGCGCGACTATTGAAAAAACAAAAATAAACGAAGCAAGTTGATAACAAAATTCCCTTTACTCTTCCAAAAAATTCTGGTATTTCCGATCACACTCGGCGGGTGTCATTTTGAACAATTGCTGAAACGTGTTCGCCGTGTCTTTTTTGTTATAAACCATCCAAAGATAAACGATCATTTCGTCCCGATACACACCGCTGTCGGCAAACATAAGATAATAAAATCGTCCGGCAGTCTGATTGTATAGACTTCCCAAATCTTCATAAGGTTCAGTTGTCCATTTTCTTGTACCGTTAAACTCTATCAAATCAGATAACGGCAACAATTTTTTTTCGTCTTTCCATAGTTTTTTTGCTGCCCAAATCCTTCCCATATTACGATCTCCAACAGTGTAGTAATTCTGTTCGATTGTGAAAGTTGCCATAAAATCGGCAACACCTTCAACAATCCAATAGTTATTGGAGTCTCCATATCTGTGCTTTTGACCGTTTATTTCTGCAAAAAGTTGGTGTGTTCCTTCGTGAAACATCATACCGAATGGAACATGATCACCGTTGCCGAAAGAAAAAAAACAACAACGTTCCGAACCGACATAACGTCCTCCGACAGTTTCGTCTTCTTTTCTTTCTCGCCTAAATTCTTCTTTATTCCGATAGATTCTCATCAAATGTCGATACTCTGGAATTTGCGGAGTTATGTTTCCTGAAAAATAATTGGCTAACTGTTCATCGGTTGCGTAAAAACGGAAGAACAACATCCTCCAAGCCCGGTAAAAATGTTCTAATTTTCGCCGCAACTGCACACCGCCTTCGATGGAATGATTTGTTGCCAAGCGGTAAAACTCCGATTCGATAACCCAAGCGTTTTCCATTTTGGAATGAAATTGAGCATCCTCCTCCACAGAAATCCAATTGCCTTTGTAATACCGTTGACCGTTTTCGTATTTCCCAACCAATTTTGACGGTATCCAACCGAATTGGGGATGGTCAACAAAGCCGTCTTTGAGTTTTTTCACTTCCCATGGTGACCGCCATTCGTCTTTATATTTGACGTATCCGAAAGCCGCACGAAGTTTCTCGTTGTCGGGGTTTGCGTGTAACGCCGCCATTGCAAGTTGTGCCGCTAAGGTACCGCGTCCTTGTTTGCACGCTTTTTTTGCCAATGCCGCTAAATCATTGCTCATCTCTTCCCGAAGAAAAACAAGATAACTATGAACCAGTTGAGCGTCTGTCCATTTAACATCGGGACGTTCGGGCATTTTATCGGTTAAATATTGTGTACAATGGGGCGGCAGTTTTTTCGGGACTCCTTTTTCAATGGCAAGCGTTGCTTGTTTGAGCGGGTAACGGGGAATACAAATTTTATCGGAAAACTGAGGCAACAACGCCGATTGAGCGAACCGTGCTTCGGTTTCGAGGTGGTGTTTCTTACACCAATTCGTAATCTGTTCTATGTTCCGGCGAAATTCTTTTACCGTTTGATTCGCTTTGGAAACCAAAGTGTCGTCCGCCAAAAGATCGGATTGGGAAAGAAAATAAACCAGACAGAATAAAAGGAAACGAGGTGTCATTGTTACAGAATAAAAAAAACTGATTATTTCATTTTAGTAGTCAGTAGTCAGTAGCCAGTTGTCAGTTATTAATTATTAGTTATTAATTATTAATTATTAATTATTAATTAAAACCCTTATTTTCCCTTATGATACCTTTTCAATAAGGGAAAATAAAGATGCGGTTTGGAAAACGCAGTTGCTACTAAGGGCGTTTTTGAAAATGGGGTTTTAGCTTTGTCAGCAGATTGAATAGATTTTCATAAAAAACGAATCTGTAAAATCTGTAAAATCTGTTGACAAAACTAAAATATCCTCTTTGTGTTCTTCGTACCTTTGTGCGCAAACTTGAGAAACAAAATAGACAGTTACGTGCCTTTGTGCGCAACTTATCTTTACGGATTGGCTATCTGATTTATTTTCCGGCTTGACAATCTTTTGTGGTGATGTTAGACTGGCAAGATGATTGATCAGCCTTGCGGCAATTCGCCGCAAGGCGTTTATTTCAAGTTGGTTACTTCACCGAATTTCACCCTTTTCACCTTAATTGTTTAGTTATTCAATATGCGAATCGCTTATTTTGATTGTCTTTCCGGTATTAGCGGCGATATGACGTTGGGGGCGTTGGTTGATCTTGGTGTTCCGATCCATTTTCTGAACAAAGCTGTTCAATCTGTTCTGGACAATGTTCGGATTGAAACGGAAGTTGTTCGTCGTAAAGAATTTCGGGCGACACTTGCCAAAGTTCACGCTCCGCATGAACATGTTCATCGGCATCTTTCGGACATTTTAACGCTCATCGAAAAAAGTACGTTGTCCGACGTGAATAAAGAACAAGCCTCTGATATTTTTCGGTTAATTGCTGAAGCCGAAGCCAAAGTTCACGGTGTTGATGTGGAAAAAATCCATTTTCACGAAGTGGGTGCGGCGGATTCGATTGCGGATATTGTCGGAGCAACGGCGGGTCTTGATTATCTCCGTGTTGAAGAGATTTACGCCTCGCCGGTTCCAACCGGTTGCGGAACCATCAAAATTGCACATGGAACTTGTTCTGTTCCTGCTCCGGCAACAGCGGAACTCTTGCAGGGAATTCCTGTTGCGGATTCCGATGTTCCGTTCGAACTGACAACCCCGACCGGCGCGGTGTTACTTAAATATTTTGTCAAACAGTTTGGCGCACTTCCCGCAATGACCATTCAGTCAATCGGAATCGGAGCCGGCAGTCAGGACTTGGAACAACAAGCCAATGTGTTGCGGATTTTAATTGGTGAAACGGAAACAGTAAAAGTCCGTTCCCATTCGGCACCGGAACATCAGTATGAAGATTTGTTTGAAAACAGCACTTATAAACCTGAATTTTCGCTTCAACAACATAAACCGGCAACTCATTCCGAAAAAAAACATGCGGTTAGGGAAACGGTGTGGATTGTCGAGACCAATCTTGACGATGTGAGCGGCGAGTTAATCGGACATTGTGTTGACCAACTCTGGAAAGCCGCGCCGCTGGATGTCTGGACAACACCGATTCAGATGAAAAAGCAACGTCCCGGTGTGATGTTGTCTGTTTTGTGCCGCCGTAATCAGATTGAGGCGATTGAGTCGATTCTTTTTACGGAAACAACAACAATCGGTATTCGGCGTATTCCGGTGGAGCGAACCGTTTTGCATCGGGAATCCTGCCGGATTGACACGCCGTGGGGAAAAATTGACGCCAAGAAAGTCACTCTCCCAAACGGTACGGAAAAAATCACACCCGAATTTGAGTCCGCCAAACGTCTTGCTGCCGAAAACAAAATTTCCGTACGGGAAATTTTTGAAAGACAATAAAATAAGACAATAAAATAAACCGTTTTCTTGTGCAAAAACATGATCTGAACTGTTGTTGTTATTTTCGTTTTTTTGCACAAAAGATTTTCAGTCATTTTGAATGTGGAGAAGAGATTGCCGATGTCCCAACCCTCTTTTACCGAATCTTTTACCGAATCGCTTACCGATTCTTTTACCGAATCGCTTATTCCCATCCGGCAAATGCTTCGTGCTTGCCGTGCCGGTAAAAAAGAACTGAAATTCGCCGACTCCACCGGAATGGAAATGACGGGCGGTCGTGTTTTGCTGACGTCGTTTGTTTTCCGGCGGCTTCTTCATCGTATGCTCGGTGCCGACGAACAAAATGTCGGACTTCTGATGCCGACATCGGTTTATGGAGTTTTGGCGAATCTTAGTTTGGCGTTGGATCGGCGGACAAGCGTTAATCTGAACTACACCTTCGGTCTGGATACGATCAATTATTGTATCCGTCATGCCGACATCAAACATGTTGTAACAAGCCGGCGGGTTTTGGAACGTTTTCCCAACATGAAACTGGACGCCGATTTGATTGTCATGGAGGAGGCGGGGAAAAACGTTACGTTGATCGACAAGATTACGGCGTTTGTTGATGCTTATTGGACACCGGTTTCGCTTTTTGAGCGGGTACTTGGTTTGCACAAGATTTCGCCGGACGATGTGTTGACGATTATTTACACTTCCGGTTCGACGGGAACACCCAAAGGAGCGATGATTACGCATCGTTGTATTGCGGAAAATGTCAGGGCGTTTTTTCGGCATTTGGATTTGGGGTCGAAGGATGTTGTTCTTGGTTCTTTGCCTTTGTTCCATTCTTATGGTTACACGACAACATTTTGGCTTCCGTCAATGAGTGCGGTCAAAGGGGTTTATCATTTTAATCCGTTGGAGCCTAAAAAGATTGGAGAAATGGCACGAAAATATCGTTGCAGTGCCATGCCGACGACGCCGACATTTCTTCGGGGTTACATGAGACGTTGTCCGAAGGAGGATTTTGAATCGGTCAACACGGTGATTTGTGGAGCCGAAAAGTTGCCGGGTGATTTGATTGATGCGTGGGAAGCGAAGTACGGTTATCGGCCTGCGGAAGGTTACGGAACGACGGAGCTTTCTCCGGTGGTTTCGACCAATGTTCCCAAAGGCCGCCGTTCGGATTACCGTAACTGGCTTCGCGAAGGAACGATCGGGCGGCCTCTGGTCAATCTCCGTGCAAGAATTGTTGATACGGAAACGGGAGAACTGATTACCGATGAAACGCCCGGTATGCTTCAGATTAAGGGACCGAGTGTGATGACCGGTTATTACAAGGACAAGGAAAAAACGGCGGCGGTTCTCAAGGACGGTTGGTACACAACGGGTGATATTGCGTCGATTGATGCGGACGGTTTTATTCGAATAACGGGACGATTAAGCCGGATTTCGAAAATCGGCGGAGAAATGGTTCCGCATATTCTGATTGAAGAGGAGATTGAAAAGATTATGAACCAGTCGTTGCCGGCGGATGCGGAGCCGGTCGAGATTCGGGTTGCCGTCTCGGCGGTTCCTGAAGAGCGAAAGGGCGAACGCCTGATTGTTTTGCACCGTGATCTTTCCGTAACACCGGAAGAAATCTGTAAAATGCTACAAAAAAACGGTTTGCCGAATCTTTGGATTCCGTCGCCAAACGACTTTTTCCATGTCGATTCTATTCCGCTTCTCGGAACCGGCAAACTCGATCTCCGCGCCGTTAAAGAACTGGCAGAAAAAGTTGCAACAACCTGAAATAATGAAACAATAAATGCTCTTACCTTACCATTTTACAATTTATAAAACGTAAAACAAATTAACAAACATTTCGGAGTAAATGTGACTAAATATTAAAATAAATAGTTTTAAAAACAAAATAGACAATTATGACCGAAGTTTGAATAAAACATTGATAATTATGACAATAGCCGAGAGATACAAAGACGATGTTATATCGTTACATATTCCTAATGGATATTACATAAATGAACGTCCTAATCCACTTTGTTGGGGTATTAAAAAAAATATAAGAAATATTATGACGCTTGAGATTGCACCTTTATCAAGTATTGAGCTGTATAAGGCAGTAGTAGTCGAACCACAGGTAACCGTTGAACATTATACTAATATCGCACCAGTTTCCATAAATTTAAAAGACTATTCAATTTATTATAGTGGATCAATTAGAACATACAATAACAAATACACAAAATTTATTTGTGGAGTTATTTTTGGTAAAGAATATGGCTTTTTTTTTACTATAAGAGAACCAAATGATTTTGAGATACAAAAATATTCTAATTTTTTTCAAAGTATTCGTATTGATCAAGTAAACTATTATCGTTATCTTGCTGATCTAAAATCATTTCAGACAGGAGACATAAGTAAAAGAAAAAATCGTAATCAAATAAAAATGCCGATAAAATTACCTCAAACTTTTATGGCTGATCGAAAAAAACGTTTAATAGAAGAAAAAAAGTATCTGTCTATTTTAATAGATCGATATTTTCGTAGGGGCAACCCTTGCGGTTGCCCTGTGCCATCATACGCATTGAAATAATTTGTATCTAAATCAATATTAATACAGGGCAACCGC
>JAISQH010000664.1 GCA_031274385.1 Planctomycetaceae bacterium
TCCTACGGAGTTGTTTTAATTCATAATACAAACCGAACACATTATTAAAAGTTTTGCGAACAACGGGATGTTAATAATACCTTTACAAAAATAATTCACAAAAACATGATCTTTATGACCGCCGAAAGTATATTTTGTTTTGATCAATCAATTATGGAAAATGGAAAAAATTCAATCCGATCATTGTGTTCTTCGTGCTTTTGTGCGCAACTCATTTTGAATTTTGCAAATCGACTGCGATGAATGGTACATAGTAATAATGTCCGTGAATGGTTACAATAAAATTAGGATTGGCAGAATGGCATTGCCTCTGACAATTTTGTGTATTCAGTCAAAAGGTTGTGAATGGTTGCACGATATGAACAATTTTTCCAAAGCGGTTTTTCCGGTTACTTTTGTAACGGTAACGATTTTTCTGTTGTTTTTTGGCGGTGTTCCGGGTTTTCGGGATGGTGCGCATTTTTATGCGCCGCTGTTTCAATATCTTCACGATGAACTCGCTGCCGGTCGGCTTCCGCTTTGGAATCCGTACGAAAATTTGGGTCAACCGCTTGCGGCGAATCCGACAACCGCGTTTTTTTATCCCGGCACGCTGATTGCTTTGGGAATATCCCTTGTTTTTCGGATTGCTCCGCACGCGGTGTACGCGGGTTATGTTGGCGGTCATCTTTTACTGGCGTTATTTTTGTGTTACCGTTTGTCGCGGAGTTGGAATTGCAGCCGTGAAGCGGCAACACTCGCCGCTCTTTGTTACGCTTTAAGCGGCAACATCTTGTTTCAATGGAATAACGTACCATTTCTGGTCGGAGCCGCTTGGCTGCCCGAAGCAATCCGTCAGGCAGACCGAATCCTTAATCGTGGCAAAATTCGGTACGCGATTGGTTTCGGTGTTGTTCTGACTCTGATGATTCTCGGCGGTGATCCGCAAATGGCTTACAACGCCCTGCTTTGTGCCGTCATTCAAGGAATAATGAAGAATTTGTCAAACAAATCAGAAGTTCAATTGTTCCGTTTTCTGTTTTCTATTTTCCGTTTTCCGTTTTTATTGTTTCTTTTATCGGGGGTGATTACTTTTTTCCTTGCGGCGGTTCAGATATTACCGGCGTGGGAATTAGGAATGTTTTCGGATCGGACATCGGCAACGCATCAGCAATCGGTTTATTCTTTTTCTGTACCGCCGTGGCGATTTGTTGAATTTCTTTTGCCCAATGCGGGCGGTTGGCAATTTCCTGAAAACGCCCGGTGGTTTTCGGCATTACCGTTCGATAATGAAATCTGGGTTCCTTCGTTTTACATGGGACTGCTTCCGATTATTTTAGCACTGTCTGCGTTTTATTATCGTCAAAGTAACATCAATGAATCCCGATTCAATACCCCTATTTGGGTTGCAATTATTATTTTTCTGTTTTTTGCATTGGGCAGTTTGGGCAATTGGTTTTTCGTTTATCCGGCTCTGACGTATCTGCCGGGATACGGAATGTTCCGTTATCCGGCGAAGTTGTTGGTTGTTGCAACGTTAATGCTTGCGATTCTGGCGGCGTTTGGTTTTGACCGGTTACAACAAGATTCAAAATTCCGGCGGCATATTCAACTCGTTTTGTATTTCTATTTTGTACCGGTTCTTTTCGTTTTGATTATTGTCTTGTTTCGGATCGAAAATGTTCCGGTAATTCCGTCTTGGAAAGTTCCGAACTGTCCGCTTTTCGGACCCTTCAATACTGAAACAGCGCGAACCGGACTTTTATTCACTGCGTTTTCCGTTTCATTTTGTATTCTCGCGGCGAACCGGATTCTCCAACGAAAATCGGTACTTTTTCTTTTACTTCCTATTGTTGCCTTCGATTTAGTTGCCGCCAATACCTGGATGCTTGCAACTGTTCCGAATCATGAACGAAATCCCGTGTTGTTGTTTTCGGACGATATTGCAACGAAAAAAAATGTACCGGCACGAATTTATCGTTTTCCGGTTTGGTATCCGCCGGAATTTGAAACAAATTCGTCGAAACAACGTCTTGCCGAAGCCATTTGTTGGGACAAAATCTCATTTTTTCCGAAATACACGTTACCGTTACGAATTGGAGTTGTTGATGTTCAGGGAACGCTGATGCCGAACGACTACGCTGCTGTTGCCGGAAAACTCCGTTCCGAATGGAAATATGGCGAACCGGGAACATTTATTTTTGAAACGCATCTTGCCCGGCTTGGTGTTCAATATGTGATTACACCGAAACAGGTACAACTTCATGCCAAACGATACGATTGGACGAAGGATGTTTCACTTTGGGCGATTCCGAACCCGCTTGAAAGGAATTACGTTTTGTTTGAGCCGAATCGGTTGGTGCTGGACATTTCGCTTTTGAAACCGGAAACGATTATTATTCTTGAACAGTATTGGCGTGGTTGGCGGGCGTTTCTTGAAAGCGGCGAGGAAGTTCCGATCAAGCGTGTTGAAGACGTGTTTCGCGGAGTCGATCTGCCGGCAGGCAACCACCGCCTGACCATGATTTACGATCCGCCTCTTTTCAAACTTGGTGCCGTATTAAGTTTGATTGGTATTGTTCTGACGTTGACGTTGTTTTTTCTTAATGTTCCTGATCGTACCGGTAAAACAGGAAGGACTTTTTGTTTTATTATTTTATTGTTTTAATATTTTAATATTTTCCGACGTTCTTTGACAGATTGACAATTTTTCTTGTAACGGTCTATTTTGTTTTTCAAGTTTGCGCACAAAGGCACGAAGAACACAAAGAGGATATTTTAGTTTTGTCAACAGATTGTACAGATTTAACAGATTTTTATAAAAAACTAATCTGTATAATCTGTAAAATCTGTTGACAAACAATAATAGACTTGTTTTATAGTATCTGTCTATTTTAATAGATCGATATTTTCGTAGGGGCAACCCTTGCGGTTGCCCTGTGCCATCATACGCATTGAAATAATTTGTATCTAAATCAATATTAATACAGGGCAACCGC
>JAISQH010000015.1 GCA_031274385.1 Planctomycetaceae bacterium
TGTAAGAAAATCAGGTTGAAAATAAGGTTGATTAAACCGTTTCCTTTGACAAAATCCCATAACAATCAAGCAATACAAATGAGAGAACTTGGTACTACTGATTACTGACGACTGATTTATTGTAGCCGTAATACATGAGTGAGCATTTCGGACCGGGACAAACGATTGATTCTCCGAGTAGCGGTTCACCGGAAATTGCCCAATCTTCGGCTTCGTCTGTTAAATGAGTTAAGAGAGTTTCAAATTTTTGGCGAAAAAAGTCCAGACCGTTTTTGTCCAGATCGGCTGGCACAGGAAATTTGGGTGAAACAATAAACCGCCCACGCGAAAAAGGACGTGGAACCGCAAAATGATCCCAACTGCGAATACGCCAAGGATGATCATAACCAACTCCAAGAAGGACAATCGGTATTTGGAGTTTTGAAGCAAGAAAGATCGGACCAACTGCCAATTGACGGCGAGGACCGCGAGGTCCGTCCGGTGTTACAGCAATAATACTTTGTTGCGACCGCGTTTCCAGAAACTGCTTCACCGCCGCCGCACCGCCGTGAAAGGAAGAACCGCGAATACATCGCATACCGGACAACCTCGCAATTTGACCAACAATTTCAGCATCTCCATGACGGCTAAGCAACATCGTCACATTGTTGTGCCGCCGTAAATACAAAGGACACAAAATATGTTCGTGCCAAAAGAGTAAAATAAAACGCTGCTTTTCATCTCCAAACGCCGGATCAACCTCAGGATCGTAAAATGCCGCTTTGAAATCAATCAATCGCATCCAATTTCGAATCAACATTGTTGCCAAAAGACCAGTCGTTTTCCAAAATATCGGGTTGGTAATTTTCATGCTTTGAAATCAATCTTGGTGTTCTAAAAAGAAACGGAACCAAACTTCATATAAAATAACACATTTTAAATAGAGTGGGGAGTGGGAAGTGGGGAGTGACGTAAGCGGCTTAATTTCCATTGGCAGCTTCCTCACGTTCAACTATACTCCACCCTGTCATAAATGTTGCCCTTTGCTGGCAAAACTTAATATATTGTGGCACAGGGTAGAGTATATCAATCCTCTTAATCCCAAAAATCCTGTTCAGATAATAGGAATAATTTACCCGTAGGGGCGACCCTTGCGGTCGCCCTCCATTTCGGTCGCCTTGAATTGGTGATCGTTCGGGGCAACCGCAAGGGATTGCCCCTACAATAAAAGAGAACGCTTGATTGAGTTAAATGAACGGCATAACATTTTATCGGAACTTTTGAATAAGAACGGCTGACGCCTGCGCTTGGGGATTGACGGCGATTTTAATAAAAGATTGACCGCTTGGCGTTTGGTTTTCCTGATTCGGTGTGACCGGACATTCGGGATCAGGCGTTGAAAAATTCAAACTCGGAAACAGTTCGCCCCTTTGCAACGCAAGAATCCCGACAATTAATTCAACTGTTCCGCTTCCGGCACCGAGATTGCCGAAGTAACCTTTGAGAGCATTCAGCGGGATTGATTCTTTCCGGTTCCCGAACACGTCGTTGATTGCCAACGCTTCCGCGTAATCCGAATCACGGCTGCCAAGTCCATGAGCGTTGATATGACCAATTTGTTCCGGTTCCATTTTACCCCGCCGAAGCACATCACACAGAACACTCCGAATCGCTTCACGTTTCCGATCTGTTTTTGTTCGGTCATACCGGCTTCGGTACGAACCGCAAATAACTTCACCCCAGATTGTTGCGTCACGTTTTTGAGCGTGATCCAACTCTTCCAGAACAAGCGACCCAGCCCCTTCGCCAAGAACGGTTCCATCACGGTTGCGGTCAAACGGTTGGCAATCTGTTGCCGCAAGTTCCTCTTGCTGAATCGCGTGCAACATCTTAATCGGGTGCAATCGGCTTCCGGTTGTTCCGACAAGCATGATGTCCGCTCTGCCCGAAGCAATCATTTCCGCCGATTCGCCGACACACGCACCAATGGACGCTTCCCGCAACGTAATCGAATTACTCGGACCGTGAAATTCATTGATAATGGCAATATGACTTGCCGGCATGTTTGGCAGATATTTTAATTGCCAAAGGGGCGGCATTTTTGTCAGTCCTTCGGACGCCCACCGGGCAAAATCAAAACGCAATTCCCCTGCCGAATCACCGCAGCAAGCCCGAACTCCGTCAATAACATCCTCCACTGTTGTCAAGATATAGTCCGAACCAAATGAAATTCCGATACGGTTTGGCGGAAATTGACCGATTTCAATATGGGCGTGATTGAGGGCGTGGCAACTGGAAGCAACAGCCATCTGAATTTCGCGGGACATGATTTTCAAAGCCTTTTTGATGACTTTTTTCTGCCCGGCGTCACGCGAATCAAACTCTTCGATTTTGCCCTCGAACAACGCCGGAGCCGCCACCGAAACCGGAAGCGTTATCCCGTTTTTCCAAAGAAAAGGACGAACCGCTCCTTTTCGGGAAACGAGGGCTTCCTGAAAAGGTTCAAGCGCAGAAGGCAGAGGACTGATTAGTCCCATACCTGTAATCACAACTCGGCGTCTGTCCATGAAAACTCTTCGTAATCAGAAAAAAGAAAAAATACCGTCCAAGTATACTTTGTTTTTTTGATTCGAACAGATTCAAAACAAAAACATCGTTGGAATCAGGAAAAATCACGTCGAAAAATAAGAGATATAACAAATTTGACGATTTCAGATCACATTTTATCCCAATGTTTTGTCGGTAACAAGTTCATGAATCAATTTTGTAATTCCGTCTTTTGTCGGAGCGATTTCGGTAAATCCTTCTTTTTTCAAAACAATTGATTGAATACGGAATACTTTTGTTGGTGAACCGGCAACACCGCAACGGTTCAAATCGGCTCCGATGTTGTCAAGATTCCATTGTTCGATGAGGCGGTTTTTTGATTTGAGTTCATTGATTTGTTCCGGTGTTATTTCGGCTGGCACGCGGTCATGTTTATGCTTCATCATTCGTTTGGCGGAACAAGGGCGTGGGGTGTTGGCGGTTTCGACAACGGTCAGGAGAACTGGCAACTGAACCCGAACAAGTTCCCATCCTTGACCGATATTCCGTCGAATGGTTGCTTTTCGGTCTTGCACTTCGACGATTTCTTCCGTGTAAGTGATTTGGGGAATCCCAAGTTTTTCGGCGCATTGCGGTCCTGTTTGGGCGGTATCGCCGTCAATCGCTTGGCGACCGGCAAAAACGAAATCATAACGTCCCAATGTTTTCACTGCTTGGGCAAGAATATAACTTGTTGCCAAAGTATCGCTTGCTGCGGCTCGCCGGTCGGTGATTAAAACAGCGCGGTCAGCCCCGCGAAACAAACAATCCCGCAAAATATCGGCTGCTTTGGGCGGTCCCATTGAGAGAGCGGTAACGGTACCGCCGAAACGTTGTTTCAGATCGAGAGCGGCTTCCAATGCGTGCAAATCTTCGGGGTTGAAAATCGCTGGCAAGACCCCGCGATTCACGGTTCCATCTTCTTTCATGGCGTCAGCCGTGATATTGGCGGTATCAGGAACCTGTTTAACAAGAACAACCGAATGATACATTATTGATTTATAGATTTGGAAAATTGATTTCAACAGACTTGATACGGTTACCCGAACCGAACGGCAACATTCAAGACAAGTTCTTTTTCATTTGCATCGACAACATTTTGACGGACAGGTTGCCATTTGTCAAGCCAGTCAACAAAATAAGAATTAATCCAATCGTAACTTGCCTGTACATTGTTGCATATTGTGGGG
>JAISQH010000031.1 GCA_031274385.1 Planctomycetaceae bacterium
GAAAGTTAAAAATATGGTTGTCCGTTTTGCGTTTTTGAATCGCTCACGTACAACCTGTTCGTATCAATTTCAATTCACGATTCTGTTTCAAGAAAGGAAAATGACCATGAAAAATTCAATGTTAAAATGGGCAAAGACGGGGGGGGGGGGCTATCTATGACGAATGGAGCAAAAAGGTAAAAACGGAGAACGGAGAGTTTCAAAAAATACTTTCCAAACGCCATTCCAAAAACAAAAACTCCCCACTTCCCACTCCTCACTTCCCACTAGCGTTTACGTTGGTCGAACTTCTTGTGGTGATTGCGATTATTGGCGTGTTAATCGCACTTCTGTTGCCTGCGGTTCAGGCGGCGCGCGAAGCGGCAAGGCGTTCACAGTGTATCAACCATCTCAAGCAAATCACTTTAGCGTGTCACAATTTTCACGATACTATCGGCGGTTTGCCACCGACGTATATCTATCTTGGAACCAGCACGCAAGCCAATCCTCCGGATGGTCGGCTTTCGCTTTGGGGGTTGATTTATCCGTTTATCGAACAACAATCCCTTTATGCCGAAGCCATCAGCGACGGCGGCATTTCTGTTTCGGGAACAGGGTACAACCGCATTTTCCGAAAAGATTGGTGGGATGCTTTGGGTGATGATGGAAAAAAGGCGTTCGGTTCTGTTTCGATTTACAAATGTCCTTCACGACGCAGCGGCGTCCAATTTAATGACGATGTGAATCTTCCGGGACCGCTCAAGGATTATACGGCAACCGCTCTTGTGCTATGGGAATCCTCAACTTCGACCCAATGGTGGCACAAACAAGGTCGTGATTCGGTTCATCTCAATATCGGTCCGTTTCGACACGCCATCACAACCGGTACTGTCAATTCGTGGAAGCCGCGTGATACGTTTGCATGGTGGGCAGATGGAACAAGTAATCAAATTTTGTTCGCAGAAAGTCATGTTCCGGTTGATCATTTGGGATTGTGTAAAGAACACAATTCCAGTCCCAATATTACCCGTGCACAAATGGGAGACTGTTCTTATTTGTCTAGCCGTCCGGAGGTCAATACTTCCGGCGGAAATTACGAATGGCGTCCATGGACAGTTATGCGGTCAACACTTGACTCCATTCCAACAAGCGGAACAGTTAGTAACGGTTACGCTATTGCCAAAGAACCGAACGCTTATAACTCGCCTACTGACTCTTCGTGGGGGACTTATTCTTTTGGCAGTTATCATCCCGGCGTTTTTAATATTGCTTTGGGAGACGGCTCGATTTTAAGTATCAGTAATGCCATCAACCGTCCCAATTTAACCCGAATGATTTGGGTTAATGACGGAGTCGGTATCGAATTTCCGTAAAAATAAAACAAAAAAGACGGGAATATGTTGTTCCCGTCTTTTGTTATTGTCACATTTTATTTTCTTAAAATTTTATGAAAAACTCTTTTAAGTTGTTTCATTTTTTTCATTCACTGTTTATTTTTTTCGTACTGATTTTGTTGACCGGTTGTGGTTCCGGGCTTCGCTTTGGCGGGGTTGTCCGATTTGAGGACGGAACGCCGGTTCAAGGGGCAAGCGTCAGTTTTATTGACACAAAAAATCAGTACGATGGTCAGACAGACGCACAAGGCAAATACACTCTCACCGGAGCCACTCCGAAAGACGGTATTCCACCCGGACATTACAATGTTGCCGTGTCCATGCCTGCCGACGATAACGGAAAATCAGTTCTTCCTGAAAAATACGCCAGTCCCGACACTTCCGGTTTAACTTGCGATGTCCAATCAGGCAGCACTTTCGATATCATCATCGAAAAGAATTAACGTTCGTTTTTTTATTATTACGTTTTCAACGGTAAGACCTTGCTTCTCGGAGATTTTCGCGGAAACGCCAAATGAAAGGTGTTAGGAGGTTGGAATTTTAAGCGTCCGAGCGATCTGACTGCGGAACTTGGGCTAAAGTGGAATGAGTATAACCGGACATGAAGTTAATGTCCGGTTGATTCTTTGCGTCTTTGCGCGCAATCCTTAAAAAAACAAAATAGACAATTACGTTTTTAGAAGTTCTCTAATGCGATGCCGGAATCTCAATTTTGATTGGCGAACTGATCGGCAAACCGCGTTCGTCAGTTAGTAACATATAATAACAAGTCGGTAACGGTACAGGAAGTACAGCGGAAACAGTGTGATCATTTATTGTCGCCGAAATCGTTTTCCATTCCCTTTTCTGCCATTCTCCCGCGTCGCTTGTAAAGGCAAGTTCGGCTTTGACAACAGGAATGTCCGATTCAAATGTTACGGTAACCGATTTTCCGTCCTCACTCCGTTTCATCTCCGAAACTTTCGGTAACGGTTTAGTGTTCTCGAAAATGATATTGTCAATAAACGTATCAACTTCCTTGAACGTAAAAATATGTCCGTGCGGTCTCCGAAGCGTTATAGAAATCGCCACCTCACCTTTGGGCAAGCGGTAAGTTTTTTCGTAACTATCCAACGGATACGCAAAATCGTTTGTTCCATTGACAAAAAGGATCGGTATTGTCGCTCGTTCGAGATGCGACGAAGGATCAAACAGCAACACCCAACGGTTTCGGTGTTCCGGCGTCATTTTGTCGAAACGGTTCAACTTCCATACGCTATTTTCATGGAGGAATCCGCAACCGTACACCGGAACCGCCGCCCGAAGTTTGTGATCAACTCCCGCCAAAATACACGTCAAATAACCGCCCCAACTAATTCCGGTTGCCGCAATTTTGTTCGGATCAACTTCCGGCAAAGCCGCAAGCAAAGCATGTCCGCGAAGAATGGCAGCGATAGATTGATACGTCCACATGTTTTTGTAATCGCCGTCGTCAAGCGAAAAGTCGCGGAACTTTTCAACATCGCCCTGATTCGGTCCGCCATCCGGCAAAGGAGCGTTCGGTCCTTGCCCGCCAAAATCCATTGCCAAAGCAACATAACCCCGCTTCGCCCAAAGTTCAGCCCAATTAGCAAACGCCTTACCGCCTCCGCCGTGAATCAATAAAATGGCAGGAAACTTGCCGTTAAAATGACCTGTTCCTTCCGGTTTGCCCAAATAGGCAAAGACGCGAGTTGGTTTTCCCTGATAGGGTTCGCCTTCGTAATAGACTTCCTGAACCAGCGAACCCACTTTTTCGCCCCAAGTTACTTTGGGCGGATTCCTGAAATAATCGTCAAGATTCCAAAGTGATGCGGAATCTGTTGCAACAGCAGGAGTTGCGAAACCAAAGAACAGCAATCCCGTCAAAAAGAACACGAGAATCAAACGAAATGCCGCTCCCGATTCAACACAAGAACAAAATTTGATCTTTGTCATTTTTTCAAATAAAAAAATTAAGTGGAAAATTAAAATGCCATATAACAATTCAGCCGTTTGAACGATTTTTAGTAAAAACAAAAACCGAAAACCCGAAATTCGTTTGAAACGAAATTCGGATTTCCGGTTTTATTGGCATGTCCGCAGTGAACCGGGACAAAGATCAAATAATTGATCAAATAATTAATTAAATAATTCCGCCGTGTGTTCGATACGGAGTCATGTGACTCGGTTGATCAAGCAACCAGAGGCGTTCCCATTCGTCGTGGATCAAACGGAAGTTTTCCGAATTATAAATCAATTCCTTATCCCGCCGCGTTGTATCTCCTGAGTACATCGGAATCAGGCATCCGGTCGAACTCATTAAGGCGATCCCTAAAAGGACAGTCAATAAAATCTTATGCAACATGACACTCCTCCGCAAAACTCCGGCAATATACACAACTTTTTAGAAAAAACACGATTCGAGCCATTCCGTAAAAAACAAACCCGTTGAACTCTTTATCGGGGATTTTTTTACCGGAACTGAAGAAAACTTCCAGACCGTTTATCGTAATATCCAAAAAATCGTCAAGATCGTCAGAATTAGGTTGCCGCAAAAGAAGGATCATTCAGTCTTCTTGTTTCTTGTTTAAAAGTTCAAGAACTTTTTCTTCCATCACTTTACCGGGTTTAAAAATCACAACGTATTTTTCATTGACGGACACATCTTCTCCGGTTTTTGGATTTCGGGCTTTTCGGGCGGGGCGATATCTTATTTCAAAGACGCCAAAGTTACGGAGTTCCACTCTTCCTTCTTCCACAACCGTTTTGATAATCGCGTCAAATGTCTTTTGTACAATTTCTTTGGTTTTCAGCTGCGTCAAACCAAGCTTTTCGGAAATAGATCGAACAATCTCTTTTTTGGTCATAATTCACCTCAAACATTAAAAAAAGTTAAGCCCCGAACCGGAGGCTCATTTTAACCCGAAAACAAAATTAGGAT
>JAISQH010000044.1 GCA_031274385.1 Planctomycetaceae bacterium
ATAGAAATCTTCTTTGAATAAAATAATAAACATAGTCAAAAATAGAACAAGTTAAAACCAACCTTGAATTTCTTTGCGTCTTTGCGCGCAATCTTGAAAAACAAAATAGACAGGTACGAGAAAATCAGGTTATTGGAAACGTTGGGAACAATTCAACTCCAATTCATCAGCCCAAATGACGAATCAAAAAACATAACAATCAACAGCGTGCCAACTCCTCGTGCTGAGATCGCAGAGTTATTCCGCCTTGTGAATATCAACGCCCCCGAGATCGTCCCCGCCGGAAAAACAAAGCAAGCGAACACTGTGGACAGTAAGAAAAAACTAAAAATTCGACGTAACCCCTAAAAATAACTCATACTTACAACCGATTGTCGTGCCGACTCAAAACGGAACATCCGCTAAAACGCTATAGTATTTTAACGACTCGTCAGTAGGACGGCTAACGTTGAATCTGAGGTATGTTGTATTCTCTTACAATGTCGATTAAAATACGTTGTGCAAATCGTTTTACATAATCGTTTTATATAATCGTTTTGCATGATCAGGTTCGATTTCGTCGTTGCGCGAAATACGGCTCTATTTTGAATTTTTTGAATTATTGTAAAATTTCACTATTTGTACCCATTCCTAGTTAACAAGGAGTATTCCAATGTTGAAACGATTATTATTGACGGTGTTGTTTTGTTTTCAAGCGGTTTTGGTTTTTGGTCAGGACAAATTTATAACGATTTCGGAGCGGCAGATTCCGATTGCTTATGAAGTTGATGTGTTGGTTGTTGGCGGTTCGACGGGCGATGTTGCGGCGGCAATCGAAGCCCAAAAAGCCGGTGCGAAAACCATGCTCATTACAGATCGTCCCTATCTCGGCGAAGATATGACCGCAACACTTCGCCTTTGGCTCGAACCCGGTGAAAATCTCGATGATCCGCTCGCCGCCGCTATTTACAATGACCCGAACCGCGGTCAACCAACGCCGTCGTCGTTGATTGTTCTCAAAGCCGGGAACCGGATTCCATTCACGTACAAAATCGGGCAGCCGATTTCTCCAAAGCATCCAGAAACAAACCGGAAAGACCGTCTCGCCGATGGAATCGCAGCCGACCCCATCAAAGAAAGTTTGCAAATCGACAGCAACGCAACCGTTGTTCTTGATCTCAAAAATTCACGGGAAGTCGGTGTTGTGTCACTGCTTGGTTTTCATCGGCAGGACGATTTCGCCATCAATACCGTAACCATTTCAGCGAGCGACGACGAAGAAAAATGGGTCGAATTGCCCAAACCGGAATTGAAAACCGCCAACCTGCGTGGTTACGATTCGGTGGACGAATTTCGTTTGGAACTCGATAAACCGGTGACAGCACAATATTTGAAACTTGAAATCAAAAAATCGGAAAAATCGAATCGGTTATTGCTTGGCGAAATTGTTGTGTTGCCCAATAAGTTGTCCATTCCCGCACCAAAACCCTGGAACATCGACAACAAATCAAAATACACACATCCCGCTCCGCGACCAATGCACGTCAAAATGACACTCGATAAAGCATTGCTCGACGCCGGTGTGCAATTTTTGTACAGTACATACGAAACGGAATATCTTTGTGATAAAGAGGGTCAGCCGCGAGGAGTTGTCATTAACAATCGGGCGGGAAAACAAATTATTCTTGCCAAGAGAAGTTACACATTTCGAGGTGACGATGAATATCTCACAGGAATTCGTCCAAGAACAGTACCATTGCAGGCTCAATATGTTGTCATCGGCGGTGAACCGAAAGAAATCGATACAACAAAATTTCCGTTACTGAAAAAGGCTTCGTATGAAATTATGGGCGAACCTTTTTATGGACAACCGCCGAAAGGAGCGTGGAATTTTCTCGAACAACAAAATGCCAAGAGCGGCATTTATCCGATCATTCGATATACATTCGATATTTCCAATGAAATCGAAATCAACTATCCCGATTTGAAATCACAAAATGAACTTGAAAAGCAAATTCGTTTGGCAACATTCGATCCGAATCAGCAATTTACGGCGGATCAAATTGTTATCAAAAATAGATCGGAAAAAATTTCTTCTCCTTCACAAGCGATTATCAAAGGACGGAAAGACGGTAAAAATCTGGGAAAAGATGCATTAAATGTTCCTAAAATAGATACTGAAAAACTTGTTTTTTTTCCCAAAAAATCATTGGGATCGTTGATGCAAAAAGTTTCCGGTGAGATTAAGGAATCGCTTTCGAATGTGAAGGCGTACAAAAAGCCGCTTGGTTTTGTGAAACAGTTGGAACAAAAAATTCCGGTGATTGAGGAATACGATGTGGTGGTGGTGGGCGGCGGGACAACCGGCGCACCGGCGGGAATTTCAGCGGCTCGGCAAGGTGCGAAGACGTTGGTTCTCGAATATCTGCACGATCTCGGCGGCGTCGGAACCGCCGGAGCCATTTCCATTTATTATTGGGGTAACCGCGTCGGTTTTTGCAAGGAAGTGGAAGACGGCAAAGCCTCTTGGAATATCGAACAACGTATGAATTGGTGGCGTTCGAAACTTGCCGAAGCCGGAGCCGATGTCTGGTACGGCGTTCTCGGAAGCGGGACAGTTGTTGAAACAATTAACGGAACGCCGACAGTTAAGGGCGTTTTGATTACCACGCCGCAGGGGCAACGTGTTGTCTTGGCAAAGGTGGTGATTGATACGACCGGACACGGCGGAATGGCGGAATCCGCCGGAGCACCGATGAAATATGTTGACGATAAAGAAATCGCAACACAAGGTCACGGTTTGCCGCCGCGCAATCTTGGTGCTTCGTACACCAACACCGATTATATGTATGTTGATGAAACCGACATAGAAGATGTGACCCATGTTTTTGTGTACGGTAAAGAAAAATTTCCGAAGGCGTTTGATTTTGGAAAGATTCTTGATACGCGGGAACGACCGCAAATTATCGGTGATTTTACGTTCTCGGTTCTCGATCAGGTCAACAAACGGACGTATCCCGACACGATTTGCCGTTCAAAAAGTAATTTCGATACGCACGGTTACACATTAACGCCGTATCTGGAGATTGAACATCTTCATCACGACGGACATTTTTGTGACATTCCGATGCGGAGTTGTTTGCCGCAAGGACTGGAAGGGATTTTTGTCGGCGGTCTGGCAACAAGTTGTCACCGTGACGCGATTCCGATCATCCGAATGCAGCCGGACTTGCAAAATCAAGGTTACGCACTTGGTTGTCTTGCGGCAAAAGCGGTCAAGGATAATGTTCCGTTACGGAAACTTGACATCAAACCGGTACAAAAACATCTTGTCGAAATCGGCAACTTGCCGGAATCCGTGTTGACCGATCAGGATAATTACGACGATTCCGTTTCCGCGTTGCCGGAAGATATTAAGACGTTACCGGACGGATTCAAGGGTTCCGCGAATTTGCTTTGGCATCCGAAAGAATCCATTCCGCTGTTACAAAAAGCGTATCAGGAATCCGCTTCGCCGGAAAATAAACTGGCGTACGCAATGGTACTTGCCGGAATGTACGATCCGACCGGAGCCGATGCGTTGCTTGGAGCCGTGAAGTCGGCTGAGAATTGGGACAAAGGTTGGAATTTTCGCGGAATGGGACAGTTCGGCTGGGCGTCAAGTCCGCTTGATCGTTACATTATGATGCTCGGACGAACAAAAGACCCGCGCGGCGCGGTAATCGTTGCAGAATTACTCAAAAAACTCAAGGCAGAAGACGATTTTTCGCATCACCGGGCTTGTTATTTGGCGTTGGAATGGATCGGTGACAAATCGGTTGCGCCGGTGATTGCGGAACATCTGAAAAAACCGGGCGTTGCCGGTTATGTTCATCGCGATCTTGATACCGCACGAAAATGGGACAAAGCCGATCCGCGAGGCGGTGTTGCGGAAAAGAGCCGCCGGGATTCGTTAATCGAAATCGGTTTTGCCCGTGCATTGTACCGGCTTGGCGATGTTGACGGTCTTGGCAAAAAAATTCTCGAAGATTATTCACAAGATTTACGCGGCTATTTCAGCCGCCACGCCAACGAAGTGCTCAATAAAAAATAACGTCACAAATTATTTTGTTTTTTAATATTTGTACGTAAAGATGTAAAGAAGTTCATTACATATTATTACGTACCCAAAATCACTTGCCCCGTTATAGGGGCAAGTGATTGTAACTCGTTTCAATTAACAATAAAAAACTTAACTCAAAAAAAACCATGTCACGTTATTTTAATGTTGCCGGTCCTTGTTTGCCGGAAGAACACTACATGTTGGACGCAGTGAGCCGTCTCAATGAAGTTTTGCCGTTGATTGAACAAAAACAGTATTTTGTCATTCACGCCGCGCGGCAAAGCGGTAAAACGACGTTTCTATTTGAGATGAAACAAAAACTCAATCAGATGGGTCAATATTATGTTTTGTACTGTTCATTGGAACGAGTACAAGGAATAGACGAAGCGAAAAAAGGAATCCCTGCCATTATGCGGTGCATCAAATCTGCCGTGCGAATGTCTCCTATTCCCAAAAATATCCCATTTGTAACAGATACATCAAATGACGATTCAGA
>JAISQH010000047.1 GCA_031274385.1 Planctomycetaceae bacterium
ATAGAAATCTTCTTTGAATAAAATAATAAACATAGTCAAAAATAGAACAAGTTAAAACCAACCTTGAATTTCTTTGCGTCTTTGCGCGCAATCTTGAAAAACAAAATAGACAGGTACGAAAAATTCATGCCGAACGAACCATCCCGATTTTACCGATGGGAGTTACTCCTCCTGCTTTTTTGTGCCTATTTTCTCCATCAGGCGGATCGAGCCATTTTCGGCGTTCTACTTCCGTCAATTAAATCGGAACTTGGTTTAAGTGATACGCAACTTGGATTAACCGCATCGGTACTCTTTTTGGTTCTTGCCGTGATGGTTCCTGTTGCCGGTTTTCTCGGCGACTATTGGAGTAAGAAGAAAATTATCATTAGTAGTCTGATTTTTTGGAGTATTGCAACCATGTTCACCGGCTTTGCGCGTGGACTTGGCGGTTTAATCCTTTTTCGTAGTGTGGCAACCGGCGGCGGGGAATCGTTTTACGGACCGGCTTCAACAGCACTCATCGCGGCTTATCATGAAAAAACACGCGCTATTGCGCTTTCTATTCATCAGGCGTCGCTTTACATTGGAATTATGTGTAGCGGTTTCTTAGCCGGTTATGTTGCCGAATCGTTCGGTTGGCGTTTTGCGTTTTATCTTTTCGGCGGTTTTGGCGTCTTGCTTGGCTTTGTTTTTATTTTCAGGCTGCACGATGTACCAAAAACCGAATCAGTACAAAAAGAAAAAATTCCGCCGCTTCAAGCCGTGTTGATTCTGATTCGTATTCCAACGGCATTGCTTTTAACGGTTGGTTTTACGGCAATTGTTTTTGTCAACAATGCCTATTTGACTTGGATGCCGACTTATATCAAGGTAAAATTTACTTTAACGCAAACGGAAGCCGGTGGATATTCGATGTTCTATCACCATCTTGCGGCATTGATTGGTGTTCTCGCCGGAGGATTACTTGCCGATGCGATGGTTCTCCGTTTTCCCCGCTTTCGACTTTTGTTACAATCGACAACGATGCTGTTGGGTGTTCCGTTAATTTTCATGATGGGAATTGCCGATTCACTTGCTGTTATGTGGACAACGATTTTTCTTTTCGGCAGTATGCGCGGTCTTTATGAATCGAATACTCACGCAGCAATATTTGATGTGGTTCCTTCTCAATTACGTTCAACAGTTGTTGGGTTAATGATTATGACGGCGTTCTTGTTCGGTTCGTTTTCGCCGCTTTTACTCGGCTGGCTCGGTGATATTTACGGTACGGAAAATGGTTTGGCATTCGGGTTTCAAGTTCTTTCATTTGCTTGGTTTCTCGGCGGATGTTGTATCCTCGTCAGTTTCCTTTTTACGTTCAACAAAGATCTGTTGAAAAACAAAACAAAACAACAATGACAATACCTTCCTATCAAAAAGACGCGGAATATTTTCTGCAACATGAAACACAATTTCGTCTCGGAATGATGTTGACAGAACAATCTCATCCGAAAACGCGGGGACTTTCCGACCGGCTTGCCGAAGATACCGCCGCCGGTTTGACGATGCTTCTTGACGTCGATGATGATCTTCCGCCGGTTGCCGGAACGATGCTTGAATCGCAGGCGTTTCAAAAATTTCGCAACGATATTTTCACGACACTTGCCTCCGGTAATCGTGTTTTTTTCAGCGGCTGCGGTGCAACAGGACGGCTTGCCATTCTTTTGGATGCTGCTCACAGAAAATTTTGTGCCAAAAAAGCAGAACTCTTTCCTGACCGGCGGGACTACTTCGAAAAATTATCGGAACAAACATTGGCGGTGATGACAGGCGGCGATTTCGCACTTATTCGCTCCGTTGAGTCTTTTGAAGATTATATTGCGTTCGGAAAACGGCAATTATTTGATGCCGGTATCAAAACGGGAGACTGCCTTGTTGCAATTAGTGAAGGTGGTGAAACCTCTTCCGTTATCGGAACGATTCATGCGGCATTGGAAACGGGAATCAAAATCCATTTTTTGTTCAACAATCCATCAGAACTTCTCGTTCAAAAAATCGAACGTTCCCGAATCGTGATTGAAGATTCCCGTGTTAATGTTATCAATCTTGCCACCGGACCGATGGCGGTTGCCGGATCAACCCGAATGCAGGCAACCACAATTGAAATGCTGATTGCCGGACTTGCTTTTGAATCCGCTCTTGCGGAACATCTTCAAAAAACACTTCCGCACGATATTGTACAAAAAATAGAAGGCATTCCGTATCTGACGCTTGAGGTTTTGGAACAATTCAAACACCTGCTCCGTCAAATACGGCGGCAAGACAATCTTAATACACTTGCCGGAATCACGGATTTTGAATATTCGATTTATCAAGCCCAAGGTCTTATTACCTATTTTTCGGACGAATATTCTCTCGATATTTTCACCGACACAACGGAACGGTCACCCACATTCAAGATTCCACCTTTTCGTTCAACATTTGAAACAGACGCTCCGCCGCCTTGGGCTTTTGTCAAAGACCCGCTAAGAACAACACAGGAAGCGTGGAAAAATTTATTGGGACGCAATCCTCGTTGTATTGCATGGAAGCCGAACGATTATCGAGACATGAATGCCGCTGAAAAAATGATCGCCTCTCCGCCGAAAATCGACATTGATATTTTGTACAAT
>JAISQH010000078.1 GCA_031274385.1 Planctomycetaceae bacterium
GGGAGAGGTCTTCACCTTCCTTTCCGACAGTTTTTTGAAGCCAATCGCGGATTTCAGGACTGTTGACGTTATCGTTATAGACCCAATTTTCGTTACCGGTGTTGTACGGCGGATCAATGTAAATGCACTTGACCTTTCCGGCATAGTAGGGCAGCAGTGCCTTGAGCGCAACGAGATTGTCTCCCTGCACGAGCAAGTTGCCGCTGTCGGCATCTCCCGCAGAAAGTTTACCATCGCACCGCAATAAATGATACGGTACTTGACGATGATGATCGACTACAGATTTCTTTCCGACCCATTCAAGCGTTGGCATTATGATAATTCCTCCAAAGCGTTCCAATTTTTATCTGCCACCCAGACGAAGACACAACTGCCGCCGGAGTGCGATGCCCAGTTTTCGCCAATCCATTTCTTGTCCAGCTCTTTCGGATTGTCTTTACGGTCTCCGCCTTTGTATTCAATGATGGCAATGCGGTCATCGTTTAACTCCGCAATGAAATCGGGATAAAACGTTTTGTTCAATACCGGCAGTGAAAAACCACCCAATCCGATTGTTGGGTCAAGATTCCGCAGCCAACGCTTTACGTTCCGATGTGTTTCAATCTTTTCCGCACAAAATTTTTCCTCATCGTTCATCCAGCCGATTTTCGATGGGAAAGCGTGATGCATAAACTCAAATGAGCCGCTATAAGAACGGTAAGGCAAATACTTTTCATCCTCAATGAGATACAGATACGGATCATCCTTCGACGTTTCAATCCGTCGCAGTCCCGTCATATCAAATAGAAGTTTCGTTGCTAATTTCTTTTGTTGCCAAGCGTGTTCCCAAATTTTATCCTTGACAATCTTTGCCAAATCATGCCGCTTGCGTACCAAAACTTTCATCTCGAACCGTTTTAGTAAATCACGCAAAAAGCGAAGAATCCAAGCAAAACTTATATTCGTTGTCAGGCTTCCCCATTGTCCGCCGTGATGAAGTTCGTCATCAAGATAACGAGCCAAAACTTCGATAGACCAATCTTCATTTTCCCAATACCAAAGTTGCTTAATATCAACTTCACGAAGCCAAAGTCGACTCAAACCGCCCCTTTCGTTGGTATCGATTTCGTAGATTCCGCCAACCGTTTTTCTATCGCTAAACTCATTCTCCCCGACAGTAACACTACACTGATCGAGTTGCCACTGAAATTCATCGATTTCGATAGGATCGAACAGATACGCTTGTTTTTTACCGGTTACGATCATCTGTGGAACCCGAATCGGCTTGGCGTATTCATTGAGCTTGGTGTTCGCCTGACATTCTTTTTTCCAACTCTCCTCAATTGCCGGATGGTTTTCCGGCGGCGAAATATTTTGCAACAATAAATGGTCTTCCTGCGTCAGATGATCTTTGACGTTCAATACCTTTGCTTTGGTATCGTATTCAATCTTTTGCCGTGTTTTCAGCGGTAACTTTTTTATGTCTATCGGAACCTCCAACTTAATTGTCCAGAACGGCGTATTGGAGAATAAATCCGGCGATTGCGTTTGTTGATACAAAAAAGCGTCACTTGCGGAATCCTTGTCGAAACCGCAGTGTTCGACCAAACTGTCCTGAAGATTTTGTGCTGTTTGTGAAACATCATTACTCTGAACCACCGCATAAGCCCGATCAAGTTCAGGAATCCCCGTCGGTTGCGCATCCGGCATCCGCAGTACCCGACCGAGCAACTGTTCGACAGCGGTTTCCGTCGCAACGTTACCAATGGAACCGAGAATGTACGCAAATGGACAATCCCAGCCTTCCCGCAGCTTTTCGACGGTTATCACGTACCGTACCGGACAATTTTCGCTGCGTAAATCTTCGCCGCTTAATTCGTCTTTGTCGCCGGTCGCAATCCGAATGTATTCTTCCGGCACGTTTAGTTTCTCCGTTAAAACCTTTTTGACAGCATCAACCGTATGCGTTTCCGATTTCTTGTTTTTCGGTTGTGCTTGGAGCAAAACAATCGGACGGATATACCGGTTACACGTAACATTTTCCAATTTCTTTTGTAATTCCACTGACCGAGCAAGAACGTCGATCCAATCACTTCGAGACTCCAATTCAACGGGGAGTTTTATCATTCCTTCGTTTTTCAGTTGCAGTGCGGAAACGGCATGGAGAACATTGCTGTCGCTTTGCGGCGTTGCGGTTAATTCGAGAACTGCCATTGGCTCGAATCGGCTCAAACTATCAAACGAAATCGGTGTTCGGGCATTGTGCGCTTCGTCCATAATGACGACCGGATGATACAATTTTATCACGTTGGCAAGCGATGGAATGACCCGACCATCCGGCTCCGCAAGTTGTTCCCGAATTTCCGGCGGCAAATCGGTAAAGTGATCCATTACATAACCGTTTTCCCGATAGATTTTACGTCCTTCTTCGATTTCCTGTCGATAATTCTGAATTGTTGTAACAATCACGACGGCCGCCCCTGAATATCTTGCTCGACCGGCGTAGAGAGCATCGTCGATAGTCATTATCTCAATTTCCGTTCCATGAACACTTTCCCGAAATGCTTCGCGGTACGGATGTCTCGGCGTTTTGAGACCAGTAAGCGTTTGATCCCGAATTGTGGTGGATGGCGTAACCCAGAGACAGAGCGGATAATCTTGGGAAGCGAGCCGCCGTGCAATCAATCCGGTAGCGTAAGCCGCAAGCAGCGTTTTACCGCCACCGGTCGGAATTCGCACACAAAAATATGGAATATGAGAAGAGCAAGGAGTCTTTTTGTAATTCCGACTACACGCTTCAAAAAAAGCATCTTCAACCGGATGTGGCGAACCAGCACCACCCGCTTTACGAATCGAATCGCAAAAAGCCGCTATCGCATCCAAAGACTCACGTTGATAGGCTTTCAGTTCCATTGGGATCAAATGTATGCTTTTGGGAAAGAGCAAGAAATAAATATCTCTCGCATTATCGCAGATTGGGCGATGTTTGAAAAGAATGGGAGCAGATTTGTTGCTACTCCTTTCTATTTCGTTGCTCCCTCCCTTACTCTTATTCCCGTAAACGTATTGGACACGGTGTCAACAATATCGTCCGGCGTATGCCAAATACCCGGCATAAAAGCACCACGAGTAAATTTTTCGTTTTGTCCGGTAATCCAGTCACCGTGTGAAAAAATGTAATTATTGTAACTAAGTATAAACGGAACATGATCCAATCCGGCGTGATCAGTTGGGTAGAGAAAATCAGAAATTATTATACAGTAGGGACCGGGAATTTGTTTTTCGTCGGCGTCCTGAACCGGTTTACCTTTTGAATTAACTTTTTTCCTTGCACCATGAGACTTGCCATTTCGCTTCGAAAATTCGTTTCAACAACACTTTAACAGGAAAGGTTCATCACATGAAACCAACAGCCATTCAAAACGGTAAAACTTACGAAATCGCCTTCGGAAAGAATACGACGAAGGTTAAAGTTACC
>JAISQH010000083.1 GCA_031274385.1 Planctomycetaceae bacterium
ACAGCCGACAATCGTACGGTGTTTATACCCAACGGAGGATTGAGTTCGAATATTATCGTTAATTACAACAGTCAGAAAATCAGAAGAATAGAATGGGTAGTCGGCGTCGATTACGGTACCGATTACGATAAGGCCAAAGGTGTGATTCAGTCTATTCTGAACGCAGACAAACGAATTTTGACCGATCAGGAACAACTTATCGTATTAAAAGCATTGAACGAGAGTTCGGTAGATATTCAGATTCGCGTATGGGTCAACCGGCCGGATTACTGGGACGTCTATTACAATATCAACGAGCAGATATACAAGACTTTCGCCGCACAAGGCATCGGAATACCTTTCCCGCAATTAACCGTACATCTTGAGAAATAAGAAATAAAAAGGGCTGACGCGACTAAATATTTAAAAGTGTTCTTTTATCGGCAATCCATTTTTTGAAAAAAGGGTCATCCGGTTCATATTCTTCATTTTTAACAATATAACCTTTTTGTAACAAGCGTTTTATCCCGCTATAAATGGTACTTGTGGGCTGCGAAAGAGACAGGTCTTGCAAGGGAGAATGATTTTTCAAAGACAGTTCGATCATTATTTTTTTATCTGTTTTATTCAATGTATTCCACAGGCGCTCATAATCCGTATCATGTTCGCGGGTGACTTTTGTAACGACTGTTTCCAACATACGGTCGTTATAGGCATCCGTTTGCAAATGATTCCAACAATAAAAAGCCAGTTGCTGAGTATAAAAAGGGTGACATTCCGTAAATTTTAGTATTTGTTCGGATACTGTCCGGCTTTCGGGAGTAATCGGCAGGAATCGTTTTTCAAGAAAATTAAAAAAATCGGAACCGGGTATTTTCTTTAATGTCATCAGATACCCGAAATGATAAAACGGCGATTTTTTATCTTCAAAAATATCTTTCATCATGGACTCCATGCTCCCTAAAAAAACATAATTGACAAATTGATGTTGCTGTAAGACAGAACGTAACTGTCTGTCCATGTTTTTGTTTATGTTTTGTATTTCCTGAAATTCGTCCAAAACCACGACCGGTTTATTTTCATCTTTGCCTGTCTTTTCAATCAGATTCAATACATCTTCCAATACGACAAAATGATTCGTTGTGGGCTGAAAAGAAACATCTATTCCATTGGTTAGCGGATTCAACGATATGGTCGGAACAATTCTGAAATGAGATATCAGCTGTTTTATTTTTTCCCACTTATTTACATTCAGTACCCGCTTTAAAAGCTGGGCGGCAAAATCCGATGTATCGGTAATTAATTGTAAATCAAGATAAATAATCTTCCTGTTCAGATTTTTTGTTACTTTTCGTATCAAACTGGTTTTGCCGAATCTTCTGGGACTGATTATAATCAGATGATTGTTACTGTTCAAAACCTGTTTTACGTGTTCTATTTCTTCTTTCCTGTCAGTGAAGAATTTATCATCTACGACAGTACCGAATTTAAACGGATTTTCCATTTGCGAAATTTTTCGTTACGAACTTTTTCGCAAAGATATGCAAAAAAAGTTTATTTATTCGTCCTAAAATAGTAATTTTGCAGACGATTTCAAAGTATATTTATAAACTCTCAATAAATTATCAATTATGGCAAAAATAACCGTAGTAGGCGCAGGAAATGTAGGCGCAACTTGTGCAAATGTACTTGCATTCAACAAAATTGCTGATACAGTAGTGATGCTTGATGTAAAAGCCGGAGTGGCTGAAGGGAAAGCGATGGATATGTTGCAAACGGCTCAAACCTTGGGTTTTGAAACAAATATCCTTGGCGTTACCAATGATTATGCGGCAACGGCCGGTTCGGATGTGATTATCGTTACTTCGGGTATTCCGCGCAAACCGGGTATGACCCGCGAAGAACTCATCGGCACGAATGCCGACATCGTTAAAAGCGTGGTTTCCCAATGCTTGGCTTATTCTCCGGATGCGGTGTTTATCATTATTTCCAATCCGATGGATACGATGACTTATTTGACCTTGAAAGCGACCGGTCTTCCCAAAAACAGAGTGATTGGTATGGGTGGCGCTCTGGACAGTTCGCGTTTCAGATATTACCTGAGAATGGCGTTAAAAGCGAATCCTTCGCAAATTGAAGGAATTGTAATCGGCGGACACGGCGATACGACCATGATTCCGTTGAAACGTCTGGCTACTTGCAACGGTATTCCGGTGGCCGAACTTCTGGACGCCGGCACATTGGATAAAGTGGTTGCCGATACCATGGTGGGCGGCGCTACCCTGACCGGTTTATTGGGCACTTCCGCCTGGTATGCTCCGGGTGCGGCCGGCGCTTATGTGGCCGAGTCGATTATCAAAGATTACAAACGGGTGATTCCCTCCTGTGTTTATCTGGAAGGGGAATACGGACAAAAAGATATTTGTATCGGCGTTCCTGCCGTTATCGGACGAAAAGGCGTTGAAGCCATTGTGGATGTGAAACTAAACGCTGAAGAAAAGGCGTTGTTTGAAAAAAGCGCAGATGCTGTACGCAAAACCAATGATGTTCTGAAAGAAATCAAAGCGCTGTAATAGA
>JAISQH010000123.1 GCA_031274385.1 Planctomycetaceae bacterium
CGCTCCGCAAGGTTCCCGAATCGTTTTGATATGGCGAACAGGCGTCATTTCCGGCAAATGATATTCCGTAACACTAGCGTTAAAACGATTACAAACGAAAATTCTTTTTCCGTCCGGTAACAAAACCAGTCCTTGCGGCGTATGACCTGTTACGGTTTCGTTGATAATGTTACCGGAATCCAAGTCAACCGCTTGAAGCCGTCCGTTGTAACCGCCTGATGTTACGTAAATTATCTTTTCGTCCGAACTCAAAACAAGACTGTTTGGTTCTTTTCCGACAGGCAAAGTTTGAACGATTTTATTTTGTACCGTATCAAGTACGACCACTTCGGCAGCGTCACGATTGGCAATAAAAATCGTTTTGCCATCAGCAGACGCAATCATTTTCGACGGACCTTTGTAAGCAAATTTTTCGTTACCATTTTTCCATTCAAAACCGCTCATGCAGCAAACTTCTTCGGGCATATCCTGAAGCGGGCAATCCGCATGTCCGGCTTCACCGCAAGTCATTCCGGCTGTTTCTGTTACGGAAGAGGCGGAAACCAAAAGGTATTTTTGAAACTCCTCTTTTGAAACAGTGCCGTCCTTGTTCTCATCCGCTACATTAAACTGAGGCGACGATTCTTGTTTCAGTGCGGAATTTTCTGCGGCATTTCCGATTAAAAACGCACGAAATTCCTCCTTGCTCACGTTACCATTCCGGTCAATGTCTGCCGAGTCGAACGAGGTTTGCGAAACGGATTTTGTACCGGAAACCGGATTGGGTGTTGTGTTTCGTGAACGGGCAGCCTTGTTTTTCGCATCCGCTAAAAGGAAATGGCGAAACTCTTCCTTGCTTATCACATTGTTTTGGTCCTTATCAGTTGAATCAAAAGATATTTCTGTTGTAAAATTTCGGGCGAAAGGCATCAACAATATTGTCATGGAAATTCCAATCACAACGCCGATTAATCCTGTCAATATCGGTATTCCGGTCTTCTTCAATATTTTGTACATTTTATTTTCAGGGAGGAAAATTCAGAACCGTTGTCCTTACGGTTACGGTTCCGAAATGGTGAGTTATTTAAAACAATGATTCAAAACGATTATTCAAAACGATTATTCAAAAAAATTCAAAAAAATGGGTAACTGTCTATTTTGTTTTTTAATGTTTGCGCACCAAGGCGCAAAGAACACGAAGGTTTTGATTCTAATCGGATTGATTTTCTTTGCGTCTTTTATGTCTTTATTCGCAACGAAAAATAAATAGACTTGTTCCATTATTATCAACAGATTATACAGATTGAACAGATTGAACAGATTTTTATAAAAAACGAATCTGTTAAATCTGTAAAATCTGTTGACAAAACTACAAAACTAAAATATCCTCTTTGTGTTCTTTGTGCCTTTGTGCGCAAACTTGAGAAACGAAATAGACAGTTACAAAAAAGGTTCGTTTTTATTGTAGGGGCAATCCCTTGCGGCTGCCCCGAACGATCACCAATTCAGGGCGACCTCCAGTTCAGGGCGACCGCAAGGGTCGCCCCTACGGGTAAAATGTTCCTATCCGCGCGTAATTCTTAAAAAACAAAAGAGACTGTTATACGTTACATTTTGTCCGATTTAGGATTTTGGTTCTTCAGCGCAGCAATCCTTTTTCGGTTCGGTTTCTGTAACGGCGGCAGTTTCAGACGCTTTCTTTCCGCCGCAGCAACCGCCTTCTTTCTTGACAGGTGTTTCTGTAACGGACTTAACGGCAACAGTTTCGGCAGCGTCTTTTTTCGCCATTTTCCCGCCGCAGCAACCGCCTTCTTTCTTGACGGGCGTTTCTGTAACGGACTTAAGGACAACAGTTTCGGCACCATCTTTTTTCGCCATTTTTCCGCCGCAACAGCCGCCTTCTTTCTTGACGGGCGTTTCTGTAACGGATTTAACGACAACAGTTTCGGCACCATCTTTTTTCGCCATTTTCCCGCCGCAGCAACCGCCTTCTTTCTTGACGGGCGTTTCTGTAACGGACTTAACGGCAACAGTTTCGGCACCATCTTTTTTCGCCATTTTCCCACCGCAACAACCGCCTTCCTTCTTGACAGGCGTTTCTGTAACGGACTTAACGGCAACAGTTTCAGCGTTTTTCTGTGCGGAACAAATGCCGGTTTCCTCTTTTCCGTTTCCTGTGATCATGTCACATTCATCACCGGTTTCCGGGCAGACTTGGACAAGGCTGATCGGTTTGGAGGATTTCATTACCACGAGATACGCTTCAAATTCTTCACGGCTCAAAATACCGTCACGATTTGTGTCGGCTTTTTCGAAACGCGAATTGAGTTCGGCGTTCGGAATACCCGGAACACCGGAACAAGCGTGAACATACACTATTGCCGTGACCAGACAAAGGACAACAGCAAGTGAAGCAAAAACCAGACTCTTTTTCATAATTGGTCCTTCTAAAAAAGGGGGTAATGGCGGTAAGTTCTGAAAAGAACAAACCGCCGAAATTCAACGTACAAAAAGTATTATCAAGAGGAATGAAGTTTCATTATTTAGTTACTTCGCCTCCTCCATCCAATGTAAAGGTAAATTCATTTTTTTGTGGTAATATCTCAATGACTTCTTTTGATTGTTTCTGTCCGTATTTGAGAGGGATGACGGAGTACGGAGCCATCGTAGCAACCGTTACACCATCGCGTTCTTCCAATTTGGTAAAAGAGATAACAAACTTCCCTTCAGGAACACCATCATAAGCAAACGATGTTTTGAGTGTTGCAATTCCGTTGGCGTTTGTTTTTCCGCCGGATTGCCACTTGAAGTTCGAATCAACCGATTTTAAACCGACATTGACCCCTTCGATCATCTCTCCGCCAAAAGTAACACTGACAATACACGGATACAAAACCGGTAGCCCTTCGGGAGGCGGAGGTAATCGTTGACCACATCCGCTCCCTGCAATCAATATTGTCACAAAAAATACTGTAATAATTAAACGGAACATTTTATTAAAATCATTTCTGTAAAGGGTTCATTTTGATTAACGAATTATTGACTCGAACTAATACGGCAAATCAAGACCGCCGTCATTAATACAGCCCATACGTTGCCATTCTTTCCTGTCAATTGTATTAGAAATAAAATGAACACTTCCGTCTGCTTTTGCAACATTTACTCCTCCGCTATGAAAACTTCTCGCAGCGTAAAACCCGGCTCCGGCTTGCATTCCCCAGTCAGGATAAGATGGATTGGGCGAGCTGAATGTCGTAAAACCGGTTGCCATTGATCTTCCGAGAATCCACGCATAACCACGCCACCCGTGCCACTCGCCAGCATAAGAACCGCTATGAAGTGAAGCAAAAACCAGACTCTTTTTCATA
>JAISQH010000142.1 GCA_031274385.1 Planctomycetaceae bacterium
AATATCCTCCGAAGAAACGCAAGATAATTGGACAGTAATTTTGATCATCTTCTCAACAATACTTCTGATCCTCTGCACAAGCGGCATCGGTTATCTCACATTTGAAAACATCAATTCACGAAACGAAAATATACAACTAAAAAATGAAATCGCAGAATTAAAAAAAATATAAAAACGTTACACGAAAATACAGATCGATTGTGTCTGTGGAGCGAATCAAATGAAGTTATTCATCGCAAACGATTAGAAGATTTACGTCATTGTCAACTGGACATTTTGCTTCTTCAAGGATGGCAAAAAGTTGCCCACAAGGGAAGTAGTTATTGGAAAATAGGAACTAATAATGGAGATCGTCTATTACCAGTATTGTTACAATTGCAACAACCAACTCCCCTAATTTTAGAAGAACCTCAATCACTCAAAGAATCACGTATCGAAAATAGCCCGCTCGATACACCAAAACAAGAGCAACGTAAAAAGAACAACAATCCACAACAACCATCAAACTCAAAGGAACCAAAAAATGTCCGATGATAAAATTATAATTGATGTAGACGACATTGCTGCTGTTACACCGCCTCCGCAAACTGCTTCGCAACAGGTCGTTACACAAACAACAAATTGGTCAGAAACACTGCCGCAAAATAAAAGATATTTTATAGCAATAATTGTTGTTTTGAATTTTGTTTTAACGCTTGCAATGTGCGGCGGCGTAGGCTATCTCGTTGTTGACAAATTTCAAAAAATCGAAACAAAAAATCAACCGGAGAAAAAACAGCCGTTCATTCAATTGGAAGAACCAGAAAATGAAGAACAACTGCCAACGCAACCTGTTGACGAAAAAGTGCTGTGTACAAAAAAACAATCGGCAACTCCGCCTGTTGACGAAAAAGCACCAGTTACAAAAGAACAACTGGTAGTACAACCTATTGACGAAAAGAAAACGGAAGAAAATAACAACGTGAAAAATCAAGAAAAAGGAGAAACGGTAAATGACGATAAAAATAACGGAAACTGATATCAATTCGCAAAACGAACCGTCAAAACGAGCAGATATAGTTATTGAGGTTGAGGATTTGTTTGCGGAGCAGCCGCAGTCTGTTCCTCCGTTATCTGTTCAGTCCTTGCCGAAGTTGACACCGCCTCGTTTTGGTAAAGATAAAAAAATTTTGATAGGAATTATTGTCAGTGTTATTGTGTTCTTTTTTGTTGCGGGAAGTTTGATTGCGGTATTCAATAGCGGTACGGTTTTTCTTCCGCCGCCGCCGATTGACAATAACCCTGTTACCGATTCCGGTACCGTTATGCCGTTACAAGAAATTAGTGAAATCATTAAACAAGCCAAAAAAGCAACTGTTATGATAAGTACCGAAGTAAAAACTTGGGGATTTTTAACCGGACATGTACAAGGAACAGGAATTGCGGTTGCCCGAAAACAAAAGTACGTGTTGGTACTAACAAACCGGCATGTTGTTGAAGGCGGAATCAAGTACGATATTTGCACGAATGATCATAAAAAATATAACGGAACCGTTGTTGTGTTTCCGAAAAAAAAAGAGATTGATCTCGCGTTGTTGGTGATTCAAGACGATGGTAACAATGTTGTGCCGTCATTACCACTCGGCAGTTATTCATCGGTAACGCAAGGGAGTGAAGTGGTCGCATTGGGTCATCCTGAAGGATTGGAATTTTCCGTAACGCGCGGTATCGTGTCGGCATTGCGGGGGGGATTGTATATCCAAACTGATGCGGCAATCAATCACGGCAATAGCGGCGGTCCTTTAATAACCCGAACAGGACACGTTGTTGGAATTAATACGTTCATATTGCGTAACAAACATGCAGAGGGGCTAGGTTTTGCAATACGCGCCGATTATTCATTACAAGAAGACCAGTGGAGTTTTATTGAGGACATTACGCCTCTTTACAATGAATTACTAAAACAAAAACATTAACTCAATCCAAACAACAATGAGTGACAAAATCAGCATTTCATTAGACGAAGTCAACAGCCCGGAAGTTGACGCGAAAATCCGCATTGATCTTGCAATGCTTCGAACGGCAGAACACCAAAAAGAAATCTTGCGGGATTATAAACCCGTACCAACAACCAACGGTAACATTTTTTATAAGACTGTTGTGTATCTTGCATTGTTTGGTTTGGGATTCGGGTTTGTAGGTTGGTGCGCGTCAGAAATTTTTATGCAAGTTTCCGAACAAGCCGAAAAAGATGCTATTGAAAAAGCGAGACCGGAAGTAGAACGGATTATCAAGGAAAACGCACAAGAAATCAAAACCAAGATTGACTCCGGTGAAATTACGGTAGAAAAACATTACTATAATATTATAATGGAGATCGTGAGTAAAGATGAGGAATATCAAATTATTGCACTTGCTTGTACTATTTTCTGGTATATTTTGATTTGTGGCATTATTGGTTTTGGTTTATCATCTGCCGAAAGATTTATGGAAGGCAACTATTCTCGTGCGATAATTTGTGGTTTGATTGCTATCGGAATTGGAATACCAGTGGGAATTATTGGACTTTTTGTTGCAGGATTCTTTTACAACACACTCGGCGGCGGTCAACTAGAAACAAATTTTGCGGTTCAGATGTTTGCTCGTGCATTGGCTTGGTTATTTATCGGTTGTTTTGTCGGTATTGCCCCCGGTATGGTGATGCGGAATTGGAAAAAATTTGGGCTTGGAGTAGCGGGTGGTGCGGTTGGCGGGTTGCTTGGCGGGTTGTTTTTTGACCCGATATCGATTGTAACACAAACGGCAGTTTTGTCGCGGTTAGTTGGAATCGTCGGTTTTGGTGTTCTCGCGGGAATCGCGATAGGTTTAATGGAAGAAGCGGCGAAACAAGGTTGGCTTAAAGTTGTTGCCGGTGTGATTGCGGGAAAACAATTTATCATTTACAAAAATCCGACTGTCATCGGCAGTTCTCCGAAGTGCGAAATTTATTTGTTCAAAGACACCGACGTGATGCCGCAACACGCCGCTATCCGGCAACAAGGCAATTCGTACATTATCGAACAACTTGATCAACGCCGCCCGTTGTTTATCAGCGGACAACCGGTACAACGTCACACATTGCGTAACGGAGATCAAATCGGAATCGGAAAATCCCTTTTCGTTTTCGGAACAAAAGAGATTCAAAACCATTAAACGCAACAATAGTTGTCAATATTTAACCTTAACCCTTTAACCTTTTATTGAAACAATGAGTAATACCTCATCATGTTGTCCTGTTTGCGGTTTCGCAGTTGAATCGAACGATAGTGTTACGGAGTGTCTGGATTGTAAAATCGTGCATCACGAAGAATGTTGGCACGAAAACAAAGGTTGTTCAACTTATGGTTGCCCGCAAGTCAATGCTCTCAACCCGCCAATGAAAATTGATATTCTAGCTGATCCAGATAATCAGCCATATTACGGTAATCCGAATTACGGCAATCAACCCAATTACGGTAACAACTTTGTTCTTCCGCCAGTTCATCCGGCATTACAAAAAATCAAATTCGCTTTTCATGGTTGGTGGATTTCTTGGGTTGTATGTTGGTTTGGGGCAATTATTATTGGTGCAATAACTCCCGAAGACACTCAGGTACAACAAGGTTTTGGACAGTTCGTACTGATTGTACTGATTCCCTGTATGATATTTGGTTGCATGCTTTTTTACCGCCTGTGGAGTGTTACGGATATAAGTGTTCGGAATAATACTACTCCGAGTTTTGCAACGTTTGGATTCTATATACCGTTTTACGGTATTTACTGGTTTGTTGCCGGATTCTATCAATTGGTTGACAATATAAATAAAACACTCTCTTTGCGTGGCAACAATTATCAAGTTAATGTTCGTTCGCTAGGTGCTTGGGCTGGTGGGTTATACATTATCTTTTCTTGTATTGCCAATGTAGCCGGTGACTCAGAACAATTAATCTGCGCAGTGGTTATGTTTATCGTCGTTCCCATCATGCTCCTATTTTATTACCTCTCCTGTATCAAAGGGGCAGAGCAAATTCTGAATAGTCCCCCACTCTCAATAGAGGATGTCAAACAACAACCTTACAATCCAGAACCATTTTTAATACCAACTGATTTACCAGTATCTGCGATTATAAGTATCATTTTTATTTTTTTGCCATGGCTAGGTCCAATCACCTTATGTGTTGGATTATGGGCAATATCCGATATTCGTAAACGTCCCAGTCACAGAGGTATTTTGTATGCTTTTGCAAGTACGTTTGCAGGAGGATTTTTTACATTGATTTACGCAATAATAATTATCGGTATTCAACTTTAACCTTTTATTGAAACAATGAGTAATACATCATCGTGTTGTCCTGTTTGCGGTTTCGCAGTTGAATTGAACGATAGGGTTACGGAGTGTCCGGTTTGTAAAGTCGTGCATCACGAAGAATGTTGGTACGAAAACAAGGGATGTTCAACTTATGGTTGCCCGAAAGTCAATGCCCTCAACCCGCCGGTGAGAATTGATATTCCGTTTGGTTCAGGTAATCAGCCAAACTATAATCATCAGCCCAATTACGGCAGTACGAATTACGGTAATCAACCCAATTACGGTAACAACTTTATTCTTCCGCCGGTTCATCCGGCATTACAAAAAATCAAATTTGCGTTTCATGGATGGTGGATTTCTTGGGTTGTATTTTGGTTGCTGGCAATACTTTTTGCTACTGTAAATCCCGAAGATACTCAAGCACAAGCCGTTTTTGAAATCTTTGTACGGATTCCCTGGGCGATCTTCGGCTGTATTCTTTTTTACCGTTTGTGGAATGTTACGGATGTAAGTGTACGGAATAATGTCGGTGCGGGCAATGCAGCAGCCGGGTTCTTCATACCGTTTTACAATATTTACTGGTTTGTTACCGGACTTTACCGATTACCGGACAATATCAATAAAACACTCTCTTTGCGCGGCATTAATCACCGCGTTAATGTTTGTTCGTTTGGCGGCTGGATCGGCGCATTGTGGCTTATCTTTTCATATATGGGTACCATTCCTGATCCCGGTATTCTAAACTTTTGTATATTTGTTACATTCCTCATCGTTCCTGTCATGCTCCTCTTTTATTATCTTTCCTGCATCAAAGGAGCGGAACAAATTTTGAATGGTCAACATTACCCTAACAATCAACAATATCAATTCCCACAATCCTACTCCTACTAAAGAATGTTTCGTATCATTTGCTTAAAGTGTTATCAACACATTGATATTAAAGCGTTTCACGAGGGACAAGTTTCGGCTTGTCCTAATTGCGGAACCGGTGCGTTTGCCTACGAACAACCATTGCCCGATGATACAAAAACGGACGACCAAAAAACAGAAGAAAAAAGACCGTTTATTTGTCCGAAATGTAAACGTACTTTGTTGGTACCAATATCGGTTGTTGGCAAAGAAAAAATATGTCCGGGTTGCAAATCAAAAATACGCATTTTGTTACCGGATGAACCGGAACCGCCGATACCGCCGGCAAATAACGCTACAGAAAAAATTGCCATTTCATTTCCTGATATACCGCAAACAAATTCTATTTCGCGAAACGTCCCACCGAGCGTTCCGCCTCAATATCGAACAGAATTCGTGCGAACTTCTCTGCCGGTTGCGGCTGCTTTTGATTATCCGAAACCGCCGGAAGGTGTCAAACTTCCGCCGCGCCAACGTCGTTTATATTCGGACGTGAAATTAGTTGTGGAATCGTTAGCGGGGTCGCCGTACATCAAAATACAAAATTTCGAAGGAACTCCGCCGGACTTGTACCATATTGAATATCACGTTCGCGGGATTGAATCTGTTCGAGGTAACAACATCATTTATCGTGATATTCACAATGTTGAAATTCGTTTAACAGCGGATTATCCGCGTCAAGCACCGGTTTGTCAATTGCTGACACCGATTTTTCATCCGAATTTTGCACCGTCGCATATTTGTATTGGAGATCACTGGACGGCGGGTGAACGTCTTATTGATTTGATTGTACGTATCGGCGAGATGATCACGTATCAATCTTACAACATCAAAAGTCCACTCGATGGCGAAGCCGCAATGTGGGCAGATTTGAATAACAACATCTTCCCAACCGACAATTGCGACCTAATACCGTTATCATACCAAACATAAAATAACCTGATGATTTTAGTAGTCAGTAGCCAGTTGTTAGTTGTTAGTTAAAACCCTTATTTTCTTTACACTGACTACTGACAACTAACTACTAAAATCATTCCCTACAAAATCCGAAAGAATTGGTAAAAACGGGGAAAAGAATGATTTTTCGGTTTGAAAATGTCGATAAGAAAACCAGTTGCGCCTTTTTGCAGCGGGTTTCCTCTTATTTCAGGCTAATCGGATCAGGTAATCAAAATGCGAACCGTCTCTTGGCTGTTTTTGATTTTATCCTTTGCCTTGGGGATTGGTTGTGCTTTTATTGTTCGGCATTACATGTTCGAAGCAAAACCGGTTTCCATTGCGGATCGGGGACCGACCATTAAAATTCTTGTTGCCAAGCAAACGATTCCGCAAGGAGCCGAAATAACCGCCGAATTTGTTTCGTTTGTCGATGTCCCCATCGCCGAACTCCCCTCCGAAGCAACCACCAACTTCTCCCAAGTTTATCGCCGCCGATCCGCCTATCCCATCTCCGCCGGCTGCCCAATCTGTGAAGATTTGCTGTTACCGCCTCAGGAAACGAGTTCGGAAACCGACAAATATGTCCCCGCCGGAATGCAAATTGTTTCTCTGGAAATCGAGCAAATCCTTTTCAGCGAAAAAACCGCCGAATATTTTATCCCGATTACAAATTATCTTGCCCCCGATCAGCGAATTGATATTCGAATGTTGCCAACGGAAAAAGGCGAACTTGCCGAACGAAAAAAACAATTGCTTAAAGCGTTCATGTCCAAAAATGAAGTTGCCGAAATGGGCGAACTCCTGCTTGAAAATATCAAAATTCAACAGATTCAATCGTTGCCGGGCAATGAAAAGAACGGACAGCGGTTAAACCAAACGCTGACATTTGTTCTGGAAAAAGAAGTTGCGGCTCAATTGATTGCTGCTGCCCGCAAAGGGCGGCTTCGTGTTGTGCCGCACCGTCAAACGAGTCCTGCGCTTCTTGCCCAAACTCGCACAACAACCAAAGAAACAACTCCTGCCGAAGTCATTGACAAAACAACAGAACCAGCAACAGAACCAACCGCCGAACCAATAACAGAGCCGCTAAAAGACACTTCATTAACCGAACCAATTTCCGAGTCGAATGAACCGGAAGCAACTCAACTTGTTCCTGAAACGGCAAAAAAACGTTTGGCGTTTGTTCCCCCTGAAATTCCTGTTGCGGAGTTGTTCGAAAAAATCCGCAACGAGATTCATCCCGTCACGGCGTTACCTTCACCGGTTGTTGCTCAAGAGAAAACAGACCTTTTTATTACATCTACATCTACATCTACATCTTCTCTTGCCAAACCATCAACAATTGATTCAAAAGAGTCGAAAGAGTCGAAAGAGTTGGTTTGTCATTCAAGTTTGTCTTCTTCCGTTATTGAAATCGGATTGCCGGTGAACCGTGATGCGTTGGAGGAAAATTCAACTCCCAAAGAAATTTACAATCCTTGGGGTCAAACTTCCCTCTTTCTCATTGAACCGGAGCCGCAGCCGGAAAACGAACCCGATACTCTGTCCCAACCGTTGTTGCGAAACCGAAAAAAAGGAACGCAGCCTTGATTTTTTCTCATGGGGCAAGGATAAT
>JAISQH010000234.1 GCA_031274385.1 Planctomycetaceae bacterium
ATGGTTCGGCAAGACTGTATTATGAAAAATTGCTCGATAAATACCCTCAAACAGAGTACGCCGAAAAAGCAAGAATCCGCCTCGAACAAATTCAAAACAAACCCGATCAACCCGATCAACTCGATTTCATCAAGAAAATCTTCCGCCCAAGAGGAACCTAAACTTCATTTCGCCGTTGATTTTTGTTGCGCGCAAAGACGCAAAGAAGAACAGAAACGTTTTTTATTGATTCCTTTGCGAACTTTGCGTACAAATTCTTATTTTGGGTTTTATCTTAATGCGTTATTGAATTTTGAGCGGTTTTAGTGTTAATAATTGGGTTAGCCAGCATTATTTTTTTCTATTTCTTATCAACAATTGTATTGATTTTTAATTCAATCCTCGACAACATCTCAATTATTTCGGATTTTTCCGCTTCTTGTTGCAGGAAATCTTTTTGTTTCTCTGAAAACATTGTTGGTATTTTGACCGCTTCCATTTTCTGATGGTTGAACATGAGATCAGGTATTTTATGTTCGATTATTGATTCAACATAACCGATTGTTTCCTTTTTGAAATCAAAATCAGTCATCTTTTTCCTCCCGAACCCATTGGGTTGCATGAACCGTTGTTGATGATAAAAACTGTGACAGCTGTGTGTAGATTGTCAGGTTTTCAATAACAATTGCCCCTTTTTCAAAAGCAGCAATCGCCCACTCCTTATCTTTGATCACTTTCTTGCCGCCATCAATAGGACTAACTACGATGTATTCCGTAAATATTATTGGATTCATTCTATTTTTTCAAATGTTATATTGTTTGTTACATATATATTTTACAATGTCTATCGTATTGAGCTAAAATGTAAAATTCCTAATAGTTTCGTATTTTGACGGATCAATTTTTCGTGTGTTTTTTGTATTCTCAAAAAGAGTATTCTTAAAATTCATTCTGTCTTTAGATTTTATTACTTACAACACCTTTTGTAAAGATACAGTAAAAAGATTATCATGTCAACTCTTGGCAAGAGGCGTGCGATGCAATATATTTATCTTTTGGTATTTACTTTACTCCTTTTTAACCGCGAAAAAGATAAATAAAAATAAACGCACAATGTCTTCTAAAACGCTTCCATTTGACCGTGAATTTATTGAAAAGCTGACCGAGCAGTACCCGACTCCCTTTTATATTTACGACGAAAAGACATTGCGCCGCAATGCCCGGTTGTTCACGGAATCTTTTGCGTGGAACACCGGGTTCAAGGAGTTTTTTGCGGTGAAAGCCAATCCGAATCCGGCATTGCTCCAAATTCTGAAGTCGGAATTTTTGGGTGGCGATTGTTCCAGTTTGCCGGAATTATTGCTTTGTGAGCGGGTTGGGATAAGCGGCGAAGAAATCATGTTCACGTCGAACAATACACCGGCAGCGGAATTTGTCAAAGCCAAAGAACTCGGAGCCATCATCAACCTTGACGATTTAACGCATCTGGAATTTTTGGAACACTGTGCCGGATTGCCTGATTTGATTTCGTTCCGCTGGAATCCCGGTGCGTTGCGGGATGTCGAAAGTGTTATTGGCAATCCTGTTGAAGCCAAATACGGTCTCACAACAGAACAGATTTTCGAGGGTTTTGCTTTGGCGAAACGAAAAGGGGTGAAGCGGTTTGGGCTTCATACGATGGTGGCGTCGAACATGCTCCAAGAGGAGTTTTTCGGTTACACCGCAAAAACGATCTTCGAACTCGCTTTGGAAATCGAACGGCGAAATGCTATTCGGATTGAATTTGTCAATCTTGGCGGTGGTTTTGGAGTTGCCTATCGTCCCGAACAAACGCCGCTCAATATGAAAAATGTTGCAGAAAAGATTCATGAAGAATACGACAAATTGATTGTTCCGGGTTTGGCACCGATGAAAATTTTCACCGAATCCGGTCGGCTTGTTGCTGCCGAATCGGGAACACTGATTACTCGTGTGATTCACGAAAAGCGTACTTATAAACATTATATTGGAGTTGATGCTTGTATGGCGAATCTGATGCGTCCCGGTATGTACGGAGCCTATCACCACATAACAGTACTTGGAAAACCGGAAAATTCCGGCTTTGTTACAGAAACGGTTGATGTTGTTGGTTCTCTTTGCGAAAACTGTGACAAATTTGCGGTGGATCGAATGTTACCCAAAATCGAAATTGGTGATCTTCTGGCGATTCATGACGCCGGAGCCCACGGTTACGCAATGGGATTTCAGTACAACGGCAAACTTCGCTGCGCCGAGCTGTTGCTTCAGGAAGACGGAGCAGTACGAATGATCCGCCGTGCCGAAACCCTCGATGACTACTTCGCAACACTTCATTAAAAATTAGGTTCTCCCGCGAGGCAGTGGGTTTTTTGTTGGTATTGCAAGTAGCAATATTTTTGTTACAATAAATCATGTTAACTGATTATTGTCCCTCTAACACCCCATTTTTGTTTATGACTTTTTCAGGAATCTATGAGTTGTTTGGCTTCGACGGCTTTAGGATAGTTCATGTAACGTTTTTACCCCGTGAGTTCGATGCCCAATCGACGGCAACAAAACATCTTAAGAAGTTTGCATCAGATTTGTGTCGTTATATGACCGCCTCTGAAGCGGCAACACTTCTTCTGTTTTCGGATGACACGATTCGCCGGTGGGACAAAGAGATATTGAAACAAGAATTCGGTCAGGTTGACCTTTCCAATGTTACGAGAATACTGATCGACGAAAAATGTATCGGTAAAAATCGCCAATATGTAACACTTGTGTTGGATGCGGTAACAGGCGAATTGTTGTACATGAATAAGGAAAAATCGAATGAATCGTTGAGTCCGTTTTTCGAGAAAATGCCGGAAAAGATAAGGGATCAGATCGAGATTAAAACCATTGTTACGATTTGCAACCGGATTGATGGGGAATACACGGGCATTATTGAACATCTTGAAGTTTGGTGTAACAAATGCCTCCATGAAACGCTTCAATGCCGATGTCACACGCGTCATCGCAAGAGGTCACGGATACAAAGATCAACAATACCTCTTCCTAAAATTAAGACAAATCGCAAAAAAAATAACTAGTCCTCCCCGCGAACTCGCGGGAGAACCCAAAAAAAGCGTTGGATAACGTTTATTATGAAATCTTTTCTGCATTCAAAGACGGAATTACAAATTGTTTACAAAAAATAAACTCCGATTATAAAAACGTCTTAAAAACTACATTAACTCTAAATTTTCATGTTGCCGAAAATCAATACTTTATGGCAGAGTAGAGTATATCTCAAGCATCGAACACACCAATCCGCCATTTACTCCCGTAATAAACCATGTTTTCATAACAAATTCTCCTGTTAATGTTGTCTGAACTTTGATTGTAGCTGATTAAATGATTAACTATGATTGCGGATTAAAAAACAACAAACAACAATCAGATAAATCATTCAATCAGTTTCAACCAAAGTTCAGACATTTACAATCAAAGGTACAGACTCTCATCCAAAACAGAAGATCGCAAGCAGTGTGGCGATGAGGATGGGAATCATCATCAAAAGAAAAGCAGTAACCGCTTCCTTGCTGCTGATGAAACCGCGTGACTTTTGGATGTATTCTCGCAGCAACCGCCAATTCGTAATCGTGTGAAAAACAGAAAGAACCGTAAAGATAATTCCCGTTAAAACATGAATGGCGGTACAGAACGCCTTTGGTAAAGGGATTTCGAGTGTTTCAAAAACTTGACTCATCGCTCCCGACAAAACCACACTCACCAGCGCGAAAAATAATCCGATAGACACAAACTTTCGAAAACAAAACGAACTTTTCGTTGGTTCATTCATTATTTTGTTCTTAATTGTAAAAATAATTCAATTCAAAATTCAAACTTCAGTTGTATCGTGAAGGCATTATCGGGACGGAATGTCGATTGTGTTTTCCTGTCGAATTTCATTTCCCGTCCAAAAACATAGCCTAGTTCCAAAGCACAGGAATAAATTTCGTTTTTTGAAATCTCATATCCTGCAACAATATTAAATTCCTGATACATTGCCAGATCAGCTTTACCATCAACACTTCGAATCCCCCAATTGCCGCCGTCAAAACCAGCCCCGACATAAAGCCAGTGATCCCGTAATCGGTCATTGATGTTCAGACGTTTGGCAATTTTCGCTTGAGGAACCATCAACTCGATACGCCAATCATCGTTCGGTCTCCAAACCACACCGCCGAAGGGGAGAACGCTCATATCCGCGTTTTGACCGAGATACATCACACCGAACATCACTTCCCATCGGGAGTTCGGCTCCCATCGCAAGCCAAACATTGCGGAACAACTGATGGTTCGACTCGATTCCTTGCCGTCTCCCGCCCACTGCGGCATCACCTTACCCATGAAGCCCCACTGATTGTTTAGCGGTTGCATCAAAGTGAATTCCAGTCCGGCTTCATAAGCCTGTTTGGGAAATACCGTATCGCGTTTCCAATCAAACGAAGTGTAACTGAATGTCGGTGCGATTCCTAACAAAGACCTTTCTTTCATTTGAGGAAAATGTATTCCGGGAAACATAATTGCCGCCTCAGTCTTAAAACGTGTCATTCCCAAACTGCCGTTGCCGCCGGAAGGTGTCCAAGCCCCAGCTATACCAATTTTGTAAAACTTCGGCGGTCCGTCGTCGTCTTGCGACTGCCCACGAAACAGATTGTTTTTTTGGTCGGGGGTAAAAAAAGGCGTACTTGGTTTATTGGGTTTATTTGGTTCATATTGCCGAAATGATGTACGATAAGGAGCAGGTTCTTGTGGGGTAAAAAAACGTAACGAGTATTCGTCGAACACGGCGTTCGGTGAAAACAACGGAGTCAAAAACGATTTTTCCCGAACATCAAACTGTTGCGCTTTTGCCGTTTTACCGAAAGCTGTCAAGAGAAATGCCGTACAGATTGCTATCATGGCAAGACAGCAAAAAGGAAAGACGATCACAGAACAGGCGATAGCAAGAGTCAGAACAGGAAACCAATTGTAATCGAAACGAAATGCCTGCTGTACGAGTTGTCCGCCGATATAGTCTGTCGCAGCCATTGCCGTAACCAGTCCCAAAAACAGGACATACTCCACGCGAAGGTTTTTTCGCCACGAAAAAACTCGATCCGGTTTTGACCAATTGAAAGAGCAAGGAATAAATGCCGGAGTCGCTTTGAACCAGTTCAGATAGGACGGATCGTTGCATTCGGTTTGTTGTCGTTTCTCTCGTGCAACTGTCCAAAAGCCGTAAATTGCGAAAAGACCGATATAAACGATGTCGGCACAAAGGTTGTCCAGCCGCAGAATTGGAGCCAGACCGAGAAAGAAATTTCCAACGGCAAGCGGATGCCGGACAATATTGTAAAGTCCTTTGCGATACTGTGGTTTGACCTTCGTTCCCTGATCATATCCGTTGACCGACAATCTGATGACCAACCCGAGCAAACCGACCGCGAAGAGAAACACTTCCCCAAATATTCTGCAACTGCCATTTCCGGTTCGGAACAGAAAACCTTCACCGCGCGGTTCAAGAAGGATTCCCGATATGATTGGAAAACAGAGAAGAACACAAACAATGGGCAACACTTTTTGCCACGCAATATTTCGTTGATATATGATTTGCATTTTAGTTTTTAGTTCTACTGTCCCGACTTTTTATAACTTGTTGTGTAAAGGTTATTTACGATGACAAATTTGTTTTTTTTGAGCGAATTGGCGTGCGATTTTGGTTCGGAGGAGCCATTGTGTTGCT
>JAISQH010000264.1 GCA_031274385.1 Planctomycetaceae bacterium
TTGTGGGCACCCCAGTCCGCAAGGAAACCATTGCCATAATCCCAAAACCGCCGCCAACCACCGCCGTAACTACCACTGCAACGATCCGCGTTAAACGGAGCCAACGGCGCCGGACCAAGCCAACGATCCCAATCAAAACCGGCAGGAATCGGCTCTTCCGGTAAATAACAATCCTGAGGAGGACCGCCCACCTGAAGAAACGCCTCCTTCACCTCACCAAGTGCCCCGCTCTGAACAATAGGAGCCATATAACCGTAATCCTCCATCACCCGCTGAGAACCACTCGTACAAACCCGATTGTACTTTCTCGCCGCCGCAACAATTTGTCGGCTTTCAATCGGGCAAAGTGTCAAAGGCTTTTCACAATAAACATCTTTGCCCGCTTTACAGGCTTCAACCGTGATTTTCGTGTGCCAGTGGTCGGGCGTGGCAACGGCAACCACGTCAATATCTTTCCGATCCAAAACATCCTCATAACGGCTGTAAGATTGGCAATCGGAATTGGCGTAAGTAGAATCAACACGGCTTTTTCCGGCTTTCAGATGTTTTTCATCACAATCGCAAACCGCAACAACACGAAAATTGTTCCGGTCACCAAGAAATCCGCCAATGATTTCACTGCCGCGATTGCCGTAACCAATCAATGCCATCACAAGTTGCTCACTCGGAGGAACCGCCCCCTCCCGACCCAAAAGGGTTGAAGGAAGAACCAATGGCGAAACAGCCGCAGTTGCCGCCGCCGCAAGAAAACCACGCCGACTCAGTGAAGAAACAGAACGTACCATAAAAAACCTCCCTTTCATTTCCTAAAAATTTCAATGAATAAAACCATCACAAAATAGTTCATTCATCAATGTAAAAACTGACAACATTATAACAATAACTTCCGCCCCGCGTCCAGATGTTTCCGATTATTTTTAAATGGCATCCGTCTATTATTTTAATTTGCGCGCAAAGACGCAAAGAATCAAACGGCGTTTTTGTTTAAGAATTTAGACAAACCATTTCGGCATGGCGATTTTACCGGGCTTTGTAACCGATTCAAAAATGCCGGTGTTGTAACGGACTGTTGTTAAGAGTTGAAAACTAAGATTCTTCACATTGGCGACATTGACCGCCGAAACATTCAACTTATCAAAAATACCGTCAACTCCGGTCAACGCATATTCAAGCGTATATTGACCATCCACAATCGGAGAACCGCTCTTGGGTATCAGATTTTCGAGTTGAATATTGCAGTCGTCCAGTTCCACTTCCAACGCGCCAATCAAATGACCGGTTGCTTTATCGACTTTGGAATCCAGTGAAACAAGCAAACTAAAATAGAATATTGCACCGGAAAACGGCTTGTCCGTACCGAAAAGAGCATCGGTGCCTTTACCGGCAAGCATCGTTTGACCAACACTCTTTAACGTCATGCCGAAAGATTCCGTGTTAAAACTAAGCCCGGATTTGCTAATCACGGCAAGCGGAACCGCAGCGGTTTTGATTTTAATTTCCTTGCCGAGAGCAACATTTTTTGCATTTCTCCAACCGGCAGAAGAACCCCAAGAACCATAATAAGTATCGCTAGTGGCAGCATCCACATCAGCCGTAACAATTCGCATATAATATTGCGTGTTCGGATCAAGTTTTGCTTTAAGATCATACGAATCACCCCATATAGTGGCGGTTACTTTTTCAACGGCTGCGGTATTCCAGTCCGGTTTGCCCTTTGCATCGACAATGTTGGTGTACTCGAGATAGTAGAACTTCTCAACAAGAAAAGACTGATTTTTATCAGTAACAGTGATACTGACGCTATTGACAGTCGGTTTTCCGGCTTTTATTGTTGCGCCGGTGTAATCGGGAACGGTAAATGTTCCGGTTGCTTTGGCGGAACCAATGATCGCGAATGCCGAAGAACCAATAACACCGTACACTTCAATCGTGTACTTGCCTTTCGGCGTCAAGTGAGTCGGCGGTGTTAGTGTTACTCCTCGATACGCACTGGCTACGGAGACAAAATCACCCGTTAACACCGCCTTGTTCGCGTCACGAAGAACAACATAATACTGTGTCGGTAACTTCTTTGAACCGGAAGTCCAATTATCGATAGGTGTAAATTCAATATTACCATTTTCATCAAGAGCAATATGCTCCACTTTTTTCGCTGTCAGAATGTTCGCCTTGTCCACTGCCGGAATTCGGAATGCTGTTGCCGACGCAGTCATTGCAGCAAACTTTACGCCTACCGCGTTGTCATTGCGGCATCTTGCAATAACCGCGACGAAATAATCGGTATCATATTGGAACTCTCCGTCGTAACCATACACGTCTAGTTCCACTTTCAGATTATTTGGTTCTGAAAAATCTACATACTTGTTATCAACCCAACGCCAATGTCCTGTCTTAGATTGACTTATGTAGATGTCATATTCGAAAGCATAATAACCGTTATCGGAATTATTAATTGCCGCATTATTATTTGCCCACGCAACAGTGATTTTGTTTCCTGAAACGGTTCCGGTAACATTGAGCGCACTCGCAACTGTCTGGTCTGTCAAAACCGAAAAAGAGTCGGGTGGAACAGTGGCAGTGTAAGTTGTCCCTTTTGTTTCTATGCCCGCAGCATTGGCAGCATTAATGTGAACCTCAACATTAGTTAAACCCGGAGCGAAAAAAGTATATCCGTCGAATGCATCTTCTTTCGTAATATAAACCCGATCACCCAATCTAATCCAGTAACCATCAACATCTTTCGGTATCAACCGATCATGAAAATACGTACTGTTTTCATGATTCAATCTAACAATAATCGTACCGGTAATATTACCTTTTTTGATTTCAAATAAATCGGCGGCTGGCGCGTTGGCGGGTACGCTTGCGATTTCTGTTGGGGCGGGATCGGTTTGCGTTTTTGCGGCAATAAAGTGGGTGGGAGTTGAAGACAACCCGTTTGATCCGTCGGAATTGCCGGAAGTCGGCATAATCACCACTTCGTAACGATCTCCTTTTTTTAGTTTCCATGCACTCAAATTTCCGTCAACAAGAACTTCGTTTGAATTGTCAATCGCAATAATTGCCTCTGTTTTCGCTCCGGTGGCAACCGTAAAAAAACCGGAAGCATCATCGGTTGTTCTATTTTTAATAGTCACTTCGTAACTACCGATGTAATTGGCGGGAGCTTTCCAGGTGATTTTGACATTGGAATCTGTTGGAGCGGTTTTTACATCGGTTGGTTGTCCCACCGCCATGCCGCTGCCTAACCCTAAATCTTTCAATTCAAACACACCGGAACTGACCACCACATATCCCCAATCATCAGTATCCAACGTAACACCGGTAACTTTGGTCTCCATTTTGACTTCGATCTTGTACAAATACTGATACTGAAAATCGAAGCCGAAATCGGTCATTGCCAACGTGGTTTTGCCGGACGAATAGTACACAACTCGTTTTGAGTCATCATCAATACCAACAATCGTGATCTTGTAATCGGTTTCCTGAACAGTTTTGTTATATTTAACCGGATCGGCTTTGACGAATGTTCCGGCGGTGGTGAGTGCTTGTGTGGGTTTTGTCCAAGTGAGCGTAACTGCACTGCTTGTGATATTGCTCGCCGAACTCGTCGAATTGGTTGATGGTGCCTCCGTTTTAAGTGAAGCAGTAAATACGGTATCAGTAAAGAGAATCGCGTCGCCGTTACCAACGTTAATCTTTTCTATGTTGATTTTGTCGTTGTCGCTGATTTCCTGAATTACAATGACAAAATTACCGACCGCATCAGGATAAATCAGAATATTTTCAGGTTTGATTGGTTTTTCTGTTCCGGTTATTCCGAAAGAAGCGGTAACAAGAATATCCGTGTCCTCATAACCTTCCGGCAAACCAAATAAAGTCAGTACCAACTCACCATCGCCCTCTGTTCCGGGATTGTAACGGGTTTTGAAGAGTTCCGCGTTGCTTGGGGCAACAGTGGAAATTGTACCAATTTCGTAAGCGGAACCGGCATGAGCGGCGTTCAATGCTGCGGTTGATTTTGTACTGTCATCTGAATTGTTGTTTGTTACAAGATCAACCAAACGAAATTCGTAAGTCGTACCGGCTGTTAAACCATTGAGAACGGTTGGTTCTTCGTCTAAACCAACAATTACAGGCAACCCCTCTTCCTCAATCAAAACGGATAACGAGTTGACCTGAGCCCAAGTTCCTGTTGTTGCCGCACGGTACTGAAGCGTGTAGGTCTTGTTAATAAGCAAATGACCGGCAGAAACAAGAGCCGGAAAATTGTCGTTCACAAATTCGAACGTAACGGACGTGTATTTTGCTTGGTCGGTATATTCCGAAAGAATTTCTGTTCCTTCCGTTTGGAACTGCTGTGCCGCGCCGGTTTGAACGTAATCCGTTCCAATATCGTAACCAAGCGGATGAACACTGAGGAGTTCACGACTTTCGAGAATTTCCATTCCCAAAACTCGTGTCGATAAATTCCGGTTTTTTCTGTTCCGGTTTTGAAACGTCGTAAAATAGTAAGTCATTGAAATTTTCTCCCGTGAAGTTTCACAAGAAGTTATCGAAAACAAAAAAATCACCGCAATTAAATTGACAAAAAAAACAAATCATATCCGATTCTTTCGGCTGCATGGTTTCAAAAGTATTCCGAACAAGATTCAAATCGCTCTTGGCTTTCTTGAACCATTATTCAATTAGGTCTGTGACGGTCATAAACAACAACTCCTTCTCTTTTAATTTTTCGTTCTAACGTTGGCAGTGTGTTTAATTCTTCGTAACGATTTTTGTAGTTGGCAAGAATATCGACAGAAACACGGTATTTTGTTGCTTCGCTAATGTGGTTGCGGATTAAGTTTATCGCTTCGCTCCGTCCCAAAGGCGAATCATCCGGCAAGATAACATAAAAATCGTAATCGCTATCTTCTCGCGGCGTTCCGTAAGCATAAGAACCAAACAGAATAATCTGCTCCACCTCAACACAACTCAAAATCCGATCACAAATCTCATAAACCAGTTTTGGAATTTCGTTTGACATAACATTATCTCAATTAATTATTGTTATCAGGAAAAAATTTTTGTCCAACAAAAATCGTAAATGGATTGGGCGTATTCGAGAGCTTGCTCTGTTTCCGTTTCGGTAATATTCAAAAAATCGTCGGGATAGCGGGGTTGAACGGCATACTGCGACATGATTTTGCAAATCTCAAGAAACTCGGAAAACGAATCATCGTATTGTCCACAATCATTACACAATTTTTCTAAGTTATGAGTTCTTTCCGGCTCAATATCGTGCAATATCAAGTAGGCTTTGAGTGCTTTTTCCGCTGCTTGTTGGCAGTGAAAACAAATAATATCCAATTCTTTTGGCTGCATGGTTTCAAAAGTATTCCGAGCAACATTCAAATCGCTTTTAGCTTTCTTGAACCATTGTTCAATTAGGTCTATGACGGTCATAAACAACAACTCCTTCTCTTTTAATTTTTCGTTCTAACGTTGGCAGTGTGTTTAATTCTTCGTAACAATTTTTGTAATTAGCAAGGATATCAACCGGAACAAAGTTTGTATCGCCAATGTGCCGACGAATTGTACGCATGGCATCAAGTGGTCGTAATGGAAAATCATCCGGCAAGATAACATAAAAATCGTAATCACTATCTTCTCGCGGCGTTCCGTAAGCGTAAGAACCAAACAGAATAATCTGTTCCGCCTCAATACAACTCAAAATCCGATCACGAATTTCATAAACCTGTTCTGGAATTTCATTTGACATAACATTACCTCAATTAGTTATTGTTATCAGAAAAAATTTTTGTCCAACAAAAATCGTAAATGGATTGGGCGTATTCGAGGGCTTGCTCTGTTTCCGTTTCGGTGATATTCAAAAAATCGTCGGGATAGCGGGGTTGAACGGCGTATTTCGACACGATTTTGCCAATCTCAAGAAACTTGGAAAACGAATCATCGTATTGTCTGCAAATTTTGCACAATTTTTCTAACTTGTGTGTTCGTATCGGCTCAATATCGTGCAATATCAAGTAGGCTTTGAGTGCTTTTTCCGCTGCTTGCTGGCAATGAAAACAAACAAGTTCATTCTCCGGCGGTTTCAATTTGGCAAGTGTTTTTGCAGCATTCAAATCGCTTTTGGCTTTTTTGAACCATTGTTCAATTAGGTCTGTAACGGTCATAAACGACGACTCCTTCTCTTTTAATTTTTCGTTCTAACGTGGGCAGAGTGTTTAATTCGTCGTAACGATTTTTGTAATTGACGAGAATATCGACGGATTTCGGACAGTTTGTTTCGAAAAGATAACCATTGATAATGTCCATTGCTTTGCCACGTTCCAAAGGCGAATCATCCGGCAAGATAACATAAAAATCGTAATCACTATCTTCTCGCGGCGTTCCATAAGCGTAAGAACCAAACAGAATAATCTGCTCCGCCTCAATACAACTCAAAATCCGATCACAAATCTCATAAACCAGTTTTGGAATTTCATTTGACATAACATCACGTAACAGTTTATTTTGTTTTTTAAGGATTGCACACAATGACGCAAAGAAGTTCAAAGTTAGTTTTAATTTGTTCTGTTTTTGACCCTCAATTTTTAACAATGATCATAACCTGTTGCAATTGAACCTCATCATACGATAGTTGACCTAAATCCGTTTGTCAATATCAGAAACGACAAAAAAAAATATCCAGTCTTTTTCTCTTGTGCAATGTAGTGAAATTGTTCTTTTTGACTCCGTTGGACAAGATAAAAAAGTCGGTATTTTCCATTCAACCGCGACCTCAATTCTTGGTTTAACACGGTAAATTGCACTTCAAACTTGTGAAGATACTTTTGCCGACTTGCCGACGTACTTTTTTGTTCTTTCCCTTCCCCCCCTTTTTTCTTTCCGAAAAGCAGGTAGAATGCTCCGGTTCATTGATTTTCTTGACCGAAGTAACCGAATTATGAGTTTGTTTTTGATAGAGAACTTAAAACTATGCCCAAGCAAAAAACGCACAAGGGAATCAAAAAACGATTCCGATTAACGGCTTCCGGTTTGGCGAAACATCGGCACAGCGGAACAAGTCATCTGGCTTATCGTTTGACCAAAAAACAACGCCGTAACTTGAGAGGAACAACCGTTGTTTGTAAGTCCGAAACGAAAAAAATTGTCGAAATGCTCATCCCAGCCGGCGGTTAATTCTGTTGACACGCCTTTTGTGCTGACGAGTAAATCGAAAATCAAAAAAACGTGCCGGGTTGTAACACTTTCAATTGAAAGGACCTAGGTTCGTTAATCACTAAAAACATGATCAGGAGGAAAAGTTATGAGAACACAACGCGGTGCTGCCCGCAGGCAGTCAAAACGTCGGCTTTTTCAACGAGCCAAAGGATTTCGTAGCGGACGCGGTAAATTGCTTCGAACAGTTAAAGAGACAATTGTTCGGGCGAATTGTTATGCAACTCGGGATCGTCGGGTTCGTAAACGTGAATTTCGGGCGTTGTGGATCACCCGAATCAATGCCGCCGCTCGTATTCTTGGGCTTCGATACGGTGAATTGATTGCAGGTCTGAAAAAAGCACAGATTGATTTAGACCGAAAAACGCTTGCAGAAATGGCAGTCAATGATACGGCGGCATTTGCTAAGGTTGTTGAATCGGCTCGGATCGCCTTAGGAAAAACATAACCCCTGATCAATTAACTTAAAACTAAAAGAGTGAAGGGGTTCAGTAGAATTCCTTCACTCTTTACTTTTTGTCCTGCGGTCATTTTATCCAATAATCCAATTATCACGTTGTTCGATACGGTTGTTCAAATCTTTCGGGGTTGATTTGGTTCAAAAGGGTTCGAACAACAATTCGGCGTACCACAACGGAAAGATAGGTTGTTAAACTGCTCCGTTCACGGAAATGGCGTAATAAACGATAGTTGTCATGCCCCAGTGCTGCAAAAACGTTTTCGCAAAGGCGGTTACGATCTTCGATACTCAATCGGACTTCCCGTATTGAGACCGTGTGATCAATAACGTGCAAAACAAGACCGAGAAATCGATCAACAAAATCTTCCCACGCCCTGCTTTTTTTGTCCAGGCACCGGGTTAACAATTCACGGTCTAAATCGGCAATCGACATTTTGAGGTTATTTGTAAAATTATTTGGCAACTTCTAAAAACTCTTTTTTAACCACGAAAAGCACAAAAAAACACGAAAGAATTTTTGTTATCACTTTTTTACTATAAACGATTTACAACATTCGTATTTTTCGTGAAATTTCGTGTGTTTCGTGGTTAATCTCGGTTTTTAGAAGTTCCCATTTGTAAAACTGTTTGTATAATTGATTGGAAGTCGGGTAATATCTCTTTGTATAAAATAACATTACGTCAAGTATCAGGCGGTTGAAAAGGAAATTTCAAATCCGTTTGCGAAGTTTGAAACGTTTGGTATAATCCGAATCATATCAATTGGTGCTGATTCGGTAAAGAGCATTTTCTAATGGAATTGGGCGGCGTATGCCGTAAGGAGGTTTAGTATGAGTTCGGACGCGATTCCGATGACCCGCGAAGGGTACAATAAAATCAAGGCGGAAGTCGAACGCCTTGAAAATGAAGAAATGCCGGTTATTCTGGAACGATTGGCGAATGCCCGTGCTGAGGGCGATCTCAAGGAAAATGCAGAATATCATGGAGCCCGCGAAAGTCAGGGGTTGCTTCAAGCGCGGATTAACGAGTTGAAGGTCAAACTCAGTCGGGCGACGATTCTTGATCCTTCGACGATGCCTCAGGATGAGATTCGGTTTGGTGCTAAAATCAAGGTTCAGAAAACCGGTTCCAAAAAGCCGGAAGAATATACGCTTGTCGGAGCCGGAGAGGAAGATTATGATGCCGGAAAAATCCTTGTGACCAGTCCGCTTGCTCAGGGTTTTCTTGGTAAGAAAAAGGGCGATGTTGCCAAAATCCAAGTTCCGAACCGGCTCTTGGAGTTCACCGTTTTGGATGTCAGTTACGAGTCATAGCAAATAGCAATGAATGAATTTGGAAATTCCGTTCGGCAAGGCGTGGGGCGAAATATTCCGTTGGCGATGTACACACGGTTGCAATTGGGAGGGCCGGCGGAGTATTTTGCGGAACCGGAATCAGAAGCCGATCTTGTTGCGCTGCTGAAACAGAGCCGAACCAATCAATTACCGGTTCGGGTTCTTGGTGCCGGTACCAATGTTCTTGTGACGGAGACCGGAGTGATGGGTTCACCTAAAACCGATTTTAACGGAACCATTATTGCCGGAACTGATGTTACCGGAGCCGATGTTGTCGGAACCGGTTCTACCGGAACCTGTATTACCGGTTTAACTCTTTTGCTTTCGAATCCTGTGTTTTGCGGAATTACTGTTGAGGGGCAACAGGTTATTGCCGGAGCCGGTGCCAAACTGGGTCAGGTGATTACGCAATCGGTTTCGCAGGGTTTGGGAGGAATCGAAAGTTTGATCGGTATTCCCGGCAGTGTGGGCGGTTCACTTCGCGGCAATGCCGGAACAAACAGCGGCGATTTGGGACAATGGGTTGAAAGTGTCAAAGTGGCTCATTTTGACGGTACGATTTCGGTTTTGTCAAAAAATGAAATTTCATTTGGTTACCGTTCGAGCAGTCTTGACGATGTGGTTATTCTTTCGGCGGTCTTTCGGCTTGAAAAAGACAATCCGGTTGATCTTACGAGACGGATGCAGAAGTTGTGGATTGTCCGAAAGACACAGCAACCGAGTGGTGAATTGGCATCTGTTTATGTTTTCAAGAATCCGACAACCGGAACTCCGGCAGGCGATTTGATTGAGCAGGCGGGATTAAAAGGAACCCGAATTGGCGGAGCGATTGTCTGCGAGCGCAACGCTAATTTTATTATGGTTGAACCGGAAGGAACTGCGGAGGACGTGCTGCGGCTGATCCGGCTTGTTCAGGAACAGGTTGAGAAACGCACTGAAATCGAACTCGAACTCTCATTGGAAATATGGTGATTCTAGTGCGGCAAGTCCACAGGCAACCGTGTTTTCCGACCATTACCAATCCGAACTTCTGGAAGTTAAAAAGATGCAGACGTTATGTCCTACAATTGAGGTGGTTGACGAACATGACCTGAATGCCGGATTGGATCGGCAGATTCGGGATCTTTTGCGTTTTTGTTTTCCTGATTGGTCGGACATTTTCCAAAATTATCGGGCTTGGCACAGTACGCGACCGATTTATTCAGTGATTGCGCGAGACGAGGACAAGGTGATTGGTCATATTGCTGTTGTGGTTCGGACGATTACAACGACGTGGAATTTTCGGTACAATGTTGCGAGTATTCAGGGAGTTTGTGTTGCGCCGGATTCGCGTCATGCCGGTTTGGCGCACCAAATGCTCCGCGAAGCACTCCATGAAGCATCGAATCGAGGATTCCTTTTTGCGATTCTCTATTGCAAGGAATTTCTGGTTCCGTTTTACACATCACAAGGTTGGAAACTTGCGGACGATTCTATTGTGATGTGGAACCAGCGTGATCTGCCGATTTCCATGCGCAGCAATTGCCCCATGTATTATGAACTCAGCGATGTACTTCTTCCTGAAGGTCCTCTCGATGTCCACAGCCCTTCATGGTAAAAAGAACCACTTTCCGAAACATTTGGTAAAGGGCGTCGGCGTACTCGCCGACTTGAACCACGTTACGCCATGTTTTTCGGTAAACCAAAGTCGGCTATCGCCTTAATGCCGCTGTAATCTTTTGTGG
>JAISQH010000283.1 GCA_031274385.1 Planctomycetaceae bacterium
ACGAAATATTTTTGTTCTCATTTTTCATTATAAACGATTGACAACATACTAGTATTTTTCGTGATATTTCGTGTTTTTCGTGGTAGAATCCCACAAATGGATAACTTGATGCGAAAAAGGTATTTGTTTGATTCTTTGCGTCTTTGCGCGCAAAATAAAAGAGACAGTTACGGTAAAACGTGTGTGGATTTACTACGTGTTACACTTCGTTGGCACGGGGTTATCAAAAACATTCTTACGGCAGAACAACGGTTGCCGGTTCACGATTCGGTAACATAAAATTTTGATAGTTATTACGTTTTCGAAAATCAGTTCCGAAAACGCCGTCGGATGAAGACGGTAAATCGTACTGAAATTCCGGTTGCGGAGATAACGGCGTTCTCGTTGTTGCGGTGTTGCTCTCCGACCCGGAAACCGGACGGCGTTGCTTTCGGGAAAATAAACGACGCTCATCATCCCCAGTCGAAACAGAAATCTGTTGAACCAATGGTCGCGGTTCGGAATCGGATAAAACAGTTTTTTCTTTTTTTGTCAGATAAGCAGCGGCTTCTTGTTGAATAAGCGTTTGGAAATTATTTTTTACTTCGTTTATCTTTTCGTTTAATTTTTCGTTTAATTTATTGTCTGACTCCGCATCGTTGGCAACTTCAGGAACAACCAAAACGAATTGTTTTGCCGTTTCGCCGATTTCCGAATTTTGGAACGCGGTCATTCCCATACCAATAATGAAAGCGTACAAAATCAGATTTGCCGGAATCTTTTTCGTGCCGAACCATTTTAATGCCGTTCCGAATGACTTTTTTACCCGTCCATTTGAATCAACACTGCACGTTTCATCAAGAATCAAATGGGAAAGATAACCGGAAGAAAGCGCAAACGCTTTGAAAATTCGTTCTTCAGAGGTTCCGGTTGAAAGGAAAAAGACGATTTCTCCTGAAAAGATTGCTGCCGGAATACTATGAAACATGCCTCGATGCGAAGTTGTTTTTTTAACCAGTTCACCGATACCGAACCGGACAAACAGGAACATCGCTGCCCCGCCAACCAAAACAAGATCGGGGTCGATACTGATATGCCGCAACCGTTGAACAAACAACACTGCGGCAATTCCGGCGGCAAGGTAAATACATTCCTGAAATGACCGGCTCGTATCACTGTCAATGTCCGGGAACATTCCGGCAATACTGCACAAACCGGCTGAAAGCAGGCATGTCGGTACCGGAAGACCGAAAGAATACCCAACTCCGCCCAACGCAATACCGGTAATGGTACTACATGTAATATGTTGCCTGAAATTGCCCACCTTAACAAATAAAAAATGACGTGCGATAAAATGATAAAAAAATAATATAAGGACAGAGAATAGCAAAAATTGGTCTTGGTGAAAAGGGCAAAATCGGGTAGAATCGGCTCTTTGTTTGGGTTTTCTGAGTTTCCCGCCAACAATCAACTCGTCACTCAAAATGAGCGTTTTCGATTTGGTTATTTTTGCTATTCTGATTGCACTTGCGTTTCGCGGGTGGATGACGGGAATGGTTTCGCAAATTGTGTCGGTGGGTTCGTTTGTTGTTAGCTGGGTTGTTGCATCGCGTTTTGCGTTCCTGATCGCTCCGTCCATTCCGGCAGAGGAACCGTGGAACAAAATCGGAGCCATGATCGTACTCTTTGTCATGACACTGGTTGCGGTTCGATTTACCCACAGTTATCTGGAAAAAAAGATCAAAGACTGGCATCTTGCAAAATGGAACCGGTATCTTGGCGGAATTCTCGGTTTTGTCAAAGGCTTGCTTCTTTGCATGGTTCTGACGTTTTTCGGTGTTATGTTAAGCGAAGCAACACGCGAGATTGTTTTCAAGTCCAAAAGCGGCAACCATTTAGCGCAATTGATCGCCAAAACCGGAACCTTTATTCCGTCGGACAGTTGCGAGTTGCTTCATCAACAACTCGAACTTTTTAACGCCAAAATGAGTGGTTTGGAAATTTCAACTGATATTTCACCAGAAGAAAAGTTGTTCCAAAAGATGTCGGCGTTGATTCCGTCCGGTCTGGAAACTCAGGAAAAAACCGAAAACAATCTCGATAACCTGATTTCGCAAGGCAGTTTATTGCTCGAACAAGCCCGAAATCTCAAACAAGGAACCGGCGCAGCGTCCTTACTTGATGCGATTGGAAAATGGTGGACTGGTTCCGGGAAAACGGAAAAAGCAGAAAAAACACAGGATACGGCAACCGATAAAGTTGCAAACGCCGCTGTTACGTTGTTGCCGGAGCCGGTATTACCGGAACCGCTTTTACCGAAACCGGTATTACCGGAGCCGCTTTTACCGGAACCGGTATTACCGAAATCGACTTTACCGAAATCGGTATTACGGGAACCGGTGCTGCCAAGATCGCACCTACCGGAACCGTTGAAAGCGGTTGACAACGCCGCGCTTGACAAATTGCCCGAACGACCGGTTCGTGTATTTCATCCGCAAGGCGCAACCGATTTCAATTTTTCGGCGGAAACCGGAGAAAAATCGTTGGCAATGTTACCGCTTTCCGGTTCGGAAGAAAAAATGCTATTTCGCCGGCGTTCTTCCGAAACTGTGTTACCGGAAACGAATGGGGCAATGGCGGAACAATTGGCAACCGCATTGCCATTGGATTCCGAATCACTCGATTTTGCAGCGAGACCAATGTCGATTCCTCGTTCGTCCGCATCATTCCGTCTCCGTTCTTCGCCGATCTATTCTTCAGACCGGCTTCTCCAATCATCGCCAACCCGTGTTCCGGCAACGCTTTTTGTGCCGCCTAAACACTGATCTGTTGATTCGTCATCTCCTTTGCAGCCAAAGGAGTTTCTTGTACGATATTTTATATGCTCTTTGCACTTGAATATTCGGTTTTATTTTCCTTTTATGAAGTAGACCTTTTCTCTAAGTTCCCTTGTTCCGTAAAAAGAAAATGTAATGCCACGAAAGGGCTTAATATCCTAGCGTAGGGTAACGCCCTAATGCCACTGTAATGAGAATTTTTACGATCGATATTTTCGTAGGGGCAACCCTTGCGGTTGCCCAGTGCCATCATACGCATTGAAATAATTTGTATTAAAATCAATATTAATACAGGGCAACCGCAAGGGTTGCCCCTACAATAAACGCATTGAAATAGACCAAACGATTTATTAAAATAGACAGTTACGATTTTTTATGTCAAGTTTACCGATTCCTTGTGTTCTTAACCATAGCAATTTCAACGAAATTGTTACTCTTTTTGCTAACGATCCCTCACTCCGGTTTTCGGGGGTTCTGCCTGCTCCAACGATTGAGTCAGTGTTTCGCAAGCACCACAGTATGTTTGGCGGTCAATTTGGAACACCTCCACCGGTAACTGTCTCTTTTGTTTTTTAATGTTTCGCACAAAGGCACAAAGAACACGAAGGTTTTGATTCTAAACGGATTAATACGAATCAATATTCTTTGCGTCTTTTATGTCTTTATTCGCAACGAAAAATAAATAGACTTGTTTCATTATTGTCAACAGATT
>JAISQH010000294.1 GCA_031274385.1 Planctomycetaceae bacterium
GGTCTCAGTCTCGGCACGGCAGCGGCACTGGTTTGTTATCCGATTTGTCTTGTTCCGTTGTGGTGCAGTTTTTACTGGAAACGAGGCTGGATTCGTTTTTTGACCGGTTTCATTTCGGCGTTGGTTCTTTTCGCGGTTCTGCTCGTGTTTTCGCCCGCCACGCTCGGCAATTATCAGGAACAACTCATCCACATGCTCGGAAAAAGTACACTCTGGATATTCAGCAAACCGGACGGTTTCTGGGAACATTATGACATGATTTACCGCGTTCCTCTGTTGGCAGTCTTTTTCGTCCTCTGTTTCGGCATGATCCTGTGGCCCTCACACAAACATCTGGCAATCCTGTTGAGTTGTTCGTCAATGCTGTTGCTCGGCGTTCAGTTCTGGCAACTTCACCAGGGCGGTCTCTACATGGCATGGTACCTCCCCATGCTCATCCTCACCATCTTTCGACCAAACCTAGAAGATCGAACCGCACAATCCTCCGTCGTTCCCTAAATAAACAGCGCAATCATTATCAACCACGAAAGACATGAACATTCACGAAAAAGAGAAGAGAACAATATCTGCTTAGCGTTCCGTTTTTGGAGTTTAAATTGGATAAGGTAGGCAGCCTTATCTAAATCTAATGGAAACTTCCATAAACGGAACGGTAGAAATTCTTGGAAAAAGGTAAGTTCCAATCGTCTTATGGAATGAGTGATGAACTGCCTTTTGAAACCTAATTCCGAGAACCGTTTTCCATGTTGCCGAACGAGCCTTCTAGCATTGCCGGACACATTTGGGACGAAAACGGCAGGGGATTAATCGGGCGGCAGACATTGACGTACAAAATCAAACCAAAGGAAGGTACGGAATATATCATTTATTAACGGTCAAGACGATGGCGGAGTCGAATTGGACGCCAAGAAAACGAATTGGGATGCCTGCGACATTGTATTGGAAAAATAAACGAACACGTTATTGTACGTTACCGTGCCGTATTACTTCCGGCAACGAAATACTGACTACCGGCAACGAACTACCGGCTGCTATTCGACGCGAAAAGGCGGTCAATTTCTTGTCGCGTTAGATGACGCCATTCGCCCGGTGTGAGTTTTCCGAGTTTAACGGGACCAACAGCAATGCGAATCAGTGTCAGGACTTTGTGCCCCAGCCGGGCAAGAAGACGCCGGACTTCACGGTTCATTCCCTCCGAAAGCGTAATGTCCAGAATCGTACTTTTTTTGTGCCGCCCTTTGATAACAGCATCCGATACCTTCGCAAATCCCTCCGCAAGATAGGTTCCTTTACGCAGTTGCTCCAGAGAATCCTGCGTCAGTTCACCGGCAACCTGAACACGATACACTTTCGGTACCCCATATTTCGGATGCGTCAGGCGTTCCGACAACGCCCCATCGTTAGTCAAAAGAATTAAGCCTTCACTGTCCATGTCGAGCCGACCAATCAGGAAAAGACGACCAAACGACGACGGAACCAAATCAAGCGTTCTGGCTCGCCCTTGTTGATCGCGGTCAGTGCAAAGATAACCCTTCGGTTTGAAAAGGGCAAGATACACCGGTTTCGTTTTTTTAAGGCGTTCGCCATCCACCTTAATCTCACTTTGAACCGGATCAACCTTGCAGCCAAGCCGCGCAACAACCCCATCCACTTCAACCCGCCCTTGCTCAATCAGTTCTTCGCAATGCCGACGGCTTCCGAATCCAGCAACAGCAAGAATCTTTTGTAATCGATGACCGGTTTCCTCTTCAAATAAGCGTTTCGGAGGTGTCGTCTTCTTAACCGGTGAACGGTGCGGTCTTGCGGTCTTCTTGAAAATCCGTTTCGAATGACGTTTCGGCATAAAAATAATAAGGAAAAAAGGATTCTGAGGTCAGAACAGGATTTGAAGGATTATTAAAAGGTACGGGACGGCAAAACAACAAATCATCGTATAAATCATAACAATTCTTTTAATCTTGTTCAGACAGCGTTTAATTTAAGCCGCGCGGTGTTGGCGTCGCCGGAGTTCTTCGTCGATATTTCGCCCGGAAAGCCGGTAAGCATACGCCATAATTTCCGCTAATGCCGTTAAATGATCCGTCTCACGAACCGGTTGACCAATCGCCACCGTTTTGAACAACGCCTGAGCAAGGAGTTTCTTTTCAATAATCGGGATTCCGTGTTCCAACGCAATCTTTCGAATCTGCTGCGCCAGAAAATCCGCTCCTTTGGCAACAACAATCGGAACATCCATTGTTTCCGGGTCGAATTTCAAGGCAACCGCATAATGAGTCGGGTTCGTCACCACCACATCGGCATCCGATGTTCCTTGAACTCCGCCCCGCTGCTTCATCGCCATTTCACGCTGAATTTGTCGGCGTTTGCCAAGAACCTGCGGATCGCCGAGCATATTTTTCATTTCTTCCCGCATTTCCTCGTTCGACATCCGAAGGTCTTGTTCGAACTTCCACTTCTGATACATATAATCAAGTATCGCGATAATAACAAGCGCCACCGCAACCTTCAACGCAATCATCAGCAATGTCTGAACCAAATAATACGAGATTTGATTTTCGTCTTTTTCCGTCAAGTTAAGGATTGTACCAATTTCTCCCCATACAGCATAGTAAGCCACCACAGCACAAATAATAATTTTGACAATCCCCATCACAAGCCGCATGACACTTTGCATCGAAAAAATCCGACCAAATCCCTTGATCGGATCAAGCCGGGTAAAATCAAAACCGAGTTTGTCCGGCAGCCAAAGGAAACCAATCTGAGCAATATTGGCAAGTACCGCAACCGCAAGCAAGGTAAGAAAAAACATACTCAACGGTCTCATAAATGACAAAACCGTCTTGTAAAACTCGTTCATTACGGATTGGTTGAGTCCGTCGATTTCTTCGTTTTCCGAAATAAGGAACAATGGATCGCTCAACATTGTCCGTGAATAATCGATGAAATGCTCTGCAACTTGCTTACCAAGTGTCATCAATAGAATAATGGCAAACAAAAGAACCAATGCCGCCGCCAAATCTTGACTCATGGCAACCTGACCTTTTTCGCGTGCCTGTTCCCGGCGACGCGGTGTTGCTTCATGTGTTTTGTCTCCGCCGTCATCAGCCATAGTAGTTAGTAGTCAGTTGTTAGTAGTCAGTAGCCGGTAGTCAGTTGCCGGTAGTTATGTAGTCAGTGGTCAGGTGTTATACCCAAAACAAACAACTGGCTACTAACTATAACGAATTGCTTTTTGTTGTTGAAGAGCAATTTTAGAGGACTTTTATCATTAGGGAACTTCTAAAAACCGAGACTAACCACGAAACACACGAAATTTCACGAAAAATACAATT